>CAYWNI010000155.1:0-7301 GCA_964459525.1 uncultured Lentimicrobiaceae bacterium
AATTCCTTTTTAACTTTGCTGCATGAATTTGCAGGAGGAAATACAAAAATCTGTCGCGCTGCTCAAAAAGGGCAAGATACTGTTAGCACCTACTGATACCGTATGGGGAATCAGTTGCGATGCAACAAACTCAAAGGCAGTGCAACGTATATTTAAAATAAAAGGCCGCTCCGAAAGTAAGAGCTTGATTATCCTTCTGGAATCGCCTGATAAGTTAAGTCGGTATGTGAAAAACGTGCCTCCAATTGCTTACGATTTAATTGCCAACGCCAAATCGCCTCTTACCATTGTTTATCCCGGAGCTAAAAATGTAGCCAAGAATGTAATGGCTCCCGATGGAACTGTTGCCATACGCATCGTGCATGGCGATTACTGTAGCGAGGTGTTGCGGCTGCTCGATCGCCCACTTGTTTCCACCTCTGCTAACCTTTCAGGAAAGCCAGGGTCTGGTATATTTGCTGAAATAGATCCGGAAATTATTAAGCAGGTCGATTATGCTGTGGACGCGTTCCGCGATAGGGTACGTGCTGTTAAACCTTCTACCATTATCCGGCTTCAGGATGATGGACAATTTTTTGTGCTGCGCCACTAACATTTTTACACAACAATATCCAAGTCGTCAAGCTTTTAATCAGCTCTTCTTTTTATATTTAACCCTATTATTGTTAACATCGTTATGTTAATTTCTTGTGGCTAAAAGAGCTTCTGCTTAACGTTTTTAATATAGTTTTATCGCCAAGCTCATACTTAAAAAAATAGCTTTTCTCCTGTACCTGAAGCTTGTTTTATTAATGGAAGAAACGTTTGCAAAACCTATCGGAAACCGAATAGTCGTGTCTGTGATGATGGCTTTAATTAGCCTATTTGTCTTCGCTGGTGCGATTAGGGCGCAACCTGCTGTCGTAACGCAACCACGCGACACGTCGGTATGTGTTGAAACGACGGTTCAGTATGGTATAGTTGCAGTAAATACTACGGCTTACCAATGGCAAGAGTTTGATGGCATTGGTTGGTACAATCTCGATGGTTCATTTACTTACGTTCAAGGACAAACCACACCCACCCTAACCATTATTGATGCCAATTTAGCTTTAAATGGATACCGCTACCGTTGCGTGGTTAGCGACATAAACAGTTTGCGCGACACATCGCTGCCCGCCAATTTGGGCGTTTACGATCCTCCAATAATTACCCAAAACCCGAGCAACGACAGGGTGTGTAAAAACCAAATCAGCTCTTTCAGTGTAATGGCGCTCAACGGCACCAAATACCGCTGGCAGGAATACAATTCAGCAGGTTGGCTTAACCTCGAAAACAATGCATTTTACAGCGGCGTAACTACTCCTGATTTATCGGTGTATACTGTGCTGGGAATGAATAACAACAAGTACCGCTGTGTGGTAACAAATGTGAGCTGTCCCGACACTTCATTAACCGCTACACTTACCGTCGATCCAACACCTGTGGCCTATAACATGACGGGGGGAGGTAGCTTTTGTCAGGGAGGAACGGGCGTGGTTGTCGGGCTTTCAGGAAGTGAATTGTCGACTGTATATAATCTCTTGCTCAATGGTGTTGAAACTGGGGTTGTTCGCATGGGCAACGGGGCTGCCATTGCTTTTGGTTTGCAAACCCAACCAGGTAACTATACCGTTCGGGCATTTAACGAATTTACACCATGTAGTGCCTTGATGAATGAGGTTGCCATAGTAAAAGTAGATGTGCTGCCAGAGGCTTTTTCATTGCTGGGTGGTGGTGCTATCTGTGCTGGCGAAGACGGCCCTGAAGTTTATATGATTTCTTCTGAAGAAGGGGTTCTGTATGAACTTTATAGAAACGGACTTTCGACTGAACAGTCCATTCTGGGAACCGGTTTTGCCATTTCTTTTGGAAGCCAAAGTGTACAAGGTGTTTACACGGTAATGGCTACACGAAATACTTCAGGCTGTCAGCGTCAGATGGCAGGCTCCGTTCAGGTGGTTATTAATGAACTTCCCGTTGCCAATGCTGGTCCTGATCACATAATTGATCAGGGTGATGCCGCTTTCCTCACTGGAGCAGTAATCCCGGCAACAGGCACTTATACTTATCATTGGTTGCCCTCCAGCCTTTGTCTGACTCCTCAGAAGCCTATTACAACAACTCATCCTTTGTATGTTTCTACATTGTTCACCTTCCGCGTGGCAAATTCGGTAACCGGTTGCAGCTCATTGATGGATACTGCAATTGTAACTGTAAAGGACGGGCCATTGAGTGTTCAAATCTATCAAAGCACTTCTTCTGTATGTTCCGGTGAATCAGTGCAGCTATCAGCAATTCCGGGCGGTGGATCAGGTAATTACATCTATTCGTGGACTTCCTCGCCTCCAGGATTTGTGTCTTCTTTGTCCAACCCGGTTGCCTTTCCAACGGAGAGCACGGTTTATCAGCTTGTTTTATCTGATGGCACACAAACTATACAGCAATCCATTTCTATCGAGGTTTTTGCTTTGCCTCAAAAGTTCAACCTGAGTAGTGGCGGAGCATATTGCAATGGTGATTCTGGTGTTGAAATTACCCTTTCTGACTCGGAACTGAATACCCAATACAGACTTTTCTACAACCAAAATGAGGTGGCCTTGCATGTTGGCGACGGTCAGCCTTTTTCGTTTGGAACTTTTAGCAATCCAGGTGTTTACAAAGCATTCGCCTATAATGGACACGGTTGCGAATCTGAGCAAACAGGTCAGGCAATTGTTTCGGTAAATGCTATTCCTGTGGCAGAAGCCGGACAAAATCAGGTGATTACAGCAGGGCAGGCAACTTCATTGCAGGGGTTAGCTTCAGGTGGTCAAAACCCATATACTTATCAATGGATACCTGCCGATATGCTGGTGAATCCCGCTGCTAGTGCGCCCGCAACCTTACCTCTTTCGCAAACACAACTTTTTTCGTTACAGGTAACAGATGCCAACACATGCATAAGTTCACCCGACGAGGTGGTTGTTCTTGTAGTGGGTGGTGAGCCCAGTTTAACAATTCTTACTTCGGCATATCCCCGATGTCCTGGTGAGGCTGTAACACTTTACGCGATTGCTAGCGGAGGAACTGGAAACTGGAACTATTTCTGGCAATCCAATCCGGCGGGCACTACTTCAGCTCTGGGAAGCATAGAGGTTTCCCCTGAAACAACTACCACCTATACAGTCACCATAAGCGATGGAATGACAGTGCTTTCAGCTTCTGTTGTTATTGATGTGCTTCAATCGCCAGCTGTTTTTTCGGTGGATGGAGGTAGTGCGTTTTGTAGCGGAACAAACGCAGATGAGATTACCCTTTCAGGATCTGAAGTCAACACGCAATACCGACTGATGAGGGATGGACAAAATCTGCCAATACTTAAAAATGGAACGGGCTATGCTCTGGGTTTTGGCAACCAAAATTTGACCGGAATTTATTCTGTAATGGCCACCAGAAATGCATCGCAATGTAAAACAATGATGGAAGGAATAGCCGACGTTACGCAATTGCCAACACCAACGGTAAATGCCGGTCCAGATCAGTTGATTGCATCTGGAACTTCAGCAACTTTGTCGGCTGAAGTTACAGGAGGAAGTGGCTCATACGCCTTTTCATGGAAGCCTTCATCCCTGTGCTTGTCGCCTCTCAGTCAAAACACCCAAACAGTTTTGTTATCGCAAAGTACCATGTTTACAGTTCAGGTAAACGATCTGAGCTCTCAATGTGTCGGCGAAAAGGATACGGTGTTTGTATTTGTGCAAGGCGATCAAAAACTAACTGTTACGGCAGCTGCAAATCCGGGTCAGGTTTGTCAAGGCGAAGAAGTGAATCTCTCAGCCATGGCCACAGGGGGAACGGGAAATTATGTCTTCGATTGGACATCAAACCCTGTTGGGTTTTTTAGCTCATCCAGCCATATTTCCGCATATCCTCAGGTAAGCACGGCATATTTTGTTCGTGTATTCGATGGCAGCAGTTATGCCTACGACACCGTAAATATCAGTGTAATTTCAGCTCCAGCAATTTTTAATGTTACAGGTGGTGGCGGGTACTGTGCTGCTGATCAGGGCGTAACTATCGGATTATCTGGCTCTCAAGTTGGTCATAACTATACCCTTTTCCTTGAAAATGATAGTCCTCAGGTTACTTTTGAGGGAACAGGTTTGCCCCTCAACTTTGGTATTTTTCCGGAGACGGGTTCTTACACCGTTCAAGCCGAAAACACTTCAGGTTGCACCCAGATGATGAATGGACAGGCAATGGTAGAGGTGTTTTTGCCTCCTTTGGCTAATGCTGGGTCTGATAAAACTATTGCACTCGGTGAAATAACTACGCTTACTGGAACAGTAACACAAGGAAGTGGCTCCTATGTATATAGCTGGACGCCTGCCGATTCGGTATTGAATCCAACACTTGCCACTGTGGAAACGCGCCCTTTGCACTTGACAAATGTTTTTTCGTTGTTGGTAACTGATGCGCAAACAGGTTGTCAAAGCGATCCAGATGAAACCATTGTAACTGTTGTCGGAGGTCCATTGCAAGTGCGTGTTGAAGCTGATGCTACTGCCGTTTGTGCTGGTACTCAAACCAGGCTTTATGCCTTTGCTTCAGGTGGATCGGGTAATTATTCATATAGCTGGAGCTCAACGCCACCCGGTTTTTCTTCAACCATGATGTCACCCGATGTAAACCCCTTGCAAACAACTACCTATCAAGTAGTAGTTAGCGATGGTGATGAAAGTATTTTGGCGCAGATTACTATTTCTGTACACAGTCAACCTGTTGTTTTTGCCGTGAGTGGAGGCGGTGTTTTTTGTGAGGGGGAAAGCCCTGAGTCGATTCAGTTGTCGGGCTCAAAGTCAAACCACACCTATGACCTGCTGCACAACGCAACACCTACAGGTATCAGTAAAGCTGGAAACGGATTTCCACTTCAATTTGGCACATTTACCAATTCGGGTAATTACACAGTTGTGGCCCATCATAATCAATACCAGTGTTCTGCCAACATGGCTGGACAAGCAACCGTGTTTAAACATCCCCGACCTCTGGCAAATGCTGGACCGGATAAGTTGATTCCTGAAAATACATCAGCTGTGCTTTCAGGTAGTGTTGATAATGGCTCGGGTAGCGCTTTTCAATACCTGTGGCAACCCAACGTACTGTGCGTCACGCCTCAAGCTGCTACCACGGCCACCGTTAGCTTAAGCCAATCTGCGTTGTTTCAGTTCAAAGCTACCAACCTGGAAACAGGTTGCGTTTCGTTGCCCGATACGACTTTTGTGTTCACCATCGGCTCTGATTTGTATGCCTCAGCGGCTGCCTCAGTGCTTTCGATATGTGCCGGAGATGATGTAATTCTTTCGGGTATCGCTGGTGGCGGTACAGGTAACTACACCTGGTCGTGGTCCTCCATACCAGTAGCTACTTTGTCTGCATCGCAGTCTTTTACAGTAAGTCCGCCAGAAAACACGGTATTTTATCTGGAAGTTTTTGATGGCCTAAATTACGCAATCGACTCCATTGAAATTTTGGTCGCTACGCAACCTGTTCCTTTTCAACTGATGGGAGGAGGTGGTTTTTGTCCCGAAAGTGGAGGAGTCCCAATCACCCTTTCGGGAAGCGAGTCGGGCATGGAATACAGTTTGTTTTTATCACCTAACCAGATGGTTTCCAGCTTGACTGGAACGGGAAATGTACTCGACTTTGGCTTGTTTACCACACAAGGGACTTATTATTCTGTTGCAGGAAACCCCAATCAATGCACTCAATCCATGAATGGTGAGGTCGATGTTTTGGCTTATGTTACCCCTGTGGCTGAAGCAGGATCGGATAAAACAACAGGTTTCGGTTCTTCGGTTCTTTTGCAGGGAAGTGCTTCTGGTGGTTCTGGCATGTATGCTTTTAATTGGTCGCCAACCGATTCGCTTATTAATCCCCAAAATTATGAAGCGCTTACTGTGTCCTTGCATACCACAACATTATTCACTCTTGCTGTCGCTGATGCTCAAACCGGATGTCAGGGAACGTCAGATGAGTCAGTTGTATTCGTTACAGGTGGGTTGTTAACACTGCAAGCCGTTACCGATGATGAAAATATATGTGCTGGTGAGCAGGTGCATTTGTATGCTTTACCGTCAGGCGGAACAGGAAATTATACTTATCAATGGACATCTAACCCCTCAGGTTTTGTTTCTCAAAACTATAACCCAACGGTTAACCCAACCATGACTACTTGGTATTATGTTGTTGTGCAAGATGGGTCGAATTCAGCAGTAGATTCAGTTTTGGTAACTGTAAATGCATCACCTTTTGTTTTCAACCTTGATGGTGGCGGCATAACTTGCGACGGCTTGCCTACAAATCCGATACTGCTTTCTGGTTCAGAACCCGAAACAAATTATAGCTTGTGGAATAGTCAAAATGGACTGATAGAAACGCTTACAGGTTACGGATCTCCACTTGATTTTGGTACTCCTACCGAAGATGGCTATTACTATGTTACTGCGGTACACAACTATTTAGGCTGTTCTTCTGCTATGGCCGACACCCTTGTTGTGGGGACAATTGCTTTGCCGTTAGCTGATGCCGGAATCGACCAGTTTATTCAGCAAGGTACTTCCACCATGCTCTTTGGAACAGCTTCTGGCGGAAGTGGCGAATACACTTACATTTGGGCGCCTGATTTTTTGCTGAACAATCCTGTTTTACCACAGCCTACAACGGTTAACCTCAATGCTACCACGCTCTTTTATCTCAATACCACCGATATTTTATCAGGTTGTGTTAGTCATATCGACCACACAACGGTGTTTACCATTGGTGGCGAACTTTCGGTCAAGGCCTCCGCCAATCCTCCCGTTGTTTGTGCTGGCGAGCCTGTTGTTCTTGAGGCTTTGCCTACAGGCGGAAGTGGTAACTACACTTACCTTTGGACTTCCAGTCCGACGGGTATGTTGTCTAACCTACCAAACCCTGTTGTGTACCCAGAAATATCAACCACCTATTTTGTTGAAGTAAGCGATGGCCTGACAATGGCATTTGATACTGTTTTGGTGGAGGTAAATAATCAGCCTGAGGTATATTTGTTAACAGGCGGTGGAAGTTTTTGTCCGGGTGAAGTAGGCCCTTTTATTCAGTTATCAGGCTCTGAATTGGGTGTTTCCTACTCGCTTTACCGCAATGATAGCCCTGTGGCTCAAGTGGCAGGAACAGGCAATCCAATCTCATTTGGTCGTTTTGCCACACCAGGAGTGTATGTTGCCGAAGGTGCGTTTTTAGGCTCAACCTGCCAGTCGGTT
>CAYWNI010000156.1:0-7237 GCA_964459525.1 uncultured Lentimicrobiaceae bacterium
GTTAATGGAATCATTTGCCTGTCCAAACGAAGACACTACAGACAACAATATGACGGCAGTAATAAGATGAGGCCACGCGATATGTCGGCAAAATGATTTCATTCAAATCGTTCGAGGATGTTGTAGATTATCTTCGTTTTTCGTTTTAATAACGTTTTGCTACGCGCTTCCGCTAAAAAACGAAGGTAGGGTTCGGTATTAGATGGACGAATGTTAAACCACCAATCCGGAAATTCCAAACGGTAGCCATCAAAATCCATGAACTTTTCAGGAGGTTCATTTTCATTAAAATAAGCCAAAACGGCCTCCATGGCTTCCTGTTTTTGTTCAATTTTAAAATTAACCTCGCCAGTGTTGGCGTATTTAGATATTTCGGAAATCAGTTGGCTAAAAGATTGATTCTTGGTTGCTGCTTCATTTAATATATCCAAAACCATAAGCGCTGCAAGGAGGCCACTGTCGGAGTAATAAAAATCTCTAAAATAATAGTGTCCGGCGAGCTCGCCACCGTAGATACCATCAACTTCTTTGAGCTTGGTTGCACCAAAAGCCCTGCCCACTCGCCAGGTATCGACTTCCACACCGAACCTACTCAAATATTCGCCCACGGCTTTCGATGTTCGTATATCCTGAACAACTTTTTCCTGCTGATTTCCTTCTTTAAAAAAATACAGACCCAGCAACGCGATGATCAAATCAGGCGAAACAAACTGCCCCTTTTCATCAATAAACATAACCCTGTCGGCATCTCCGTCAAAAATCACTCCAACATCGTAACCCAATTCTTTAACCGAAGTCTCAATCTGAACGCGGTTTTCCGCCTCCAACGGATTCGGGTGATGGGCGGAGAAATTACCATCAGGCGTAAGGTTAATGTATTTAGTTTTCGAACCAAACAACTGAGCGGCAAACAGTCCTGCCATTCCATTGGAACAGTCCATGACGATATTCAGGTGATCATATCTCTTAGCATACTTTTCGAGAAACTGAAGGTAAGAAGCAGCATAATCCTTTTGATACAAGTGACCGCGCGGCCGTTTGATAACCATTTCATCACTTGAAACCAATGCTTCCAACTTATCGAGACCATCCGCATAACCAACAGGACGAACTTGATGCCCAGAAAACTTCAACCCGTTGTATTCCGGCGCATTATGAGATGCCGTGATCATGATTGAGCCATCAAAACCAAAAGCACCATTTCCCCAGTAATTCATAGGAGTTGTAGTAAGCCCCGCATCATAAACATCTATGCCAGAGTCGCGTAAACCATCCGACAATGCTTGAAACATCACATCAGAAGACAACCTAATGTCGCGACCAACCAAAACCGATTTGACAGGAAAAACACTGTTATAAAAATAACCAATTCTATAAACAAGGTCTTCGGTCAAATCTTTCGACCAAACCCCTCTGATATCGTAAGCTTTAAAAGCCTTCATATTGTATTCTTTTATTTATAAAAATCATCATCGTTTTTTTAAACATGGCAACACCTAACTACTACAGTGAAACGTCCTTTTTATAAACCACTTTCGTTTTGATAGTGGATTTTTCCGTTAAGTATTACCGTATCTACTTTATTAGAACCGTAAGCATATGGCATGTATTCATAGCCCGGTATAGCTTTGGTAATAAACAAATTGGCCTTTTTACCAACAGCAATACTTCCCAACACATCGCTCAAGCCCATGGCGTAAGCACCATTTATGGTGGTGGCATGGATTGCCTCCTCAGGCAACATTTTGTAAAGAATTGAAGCCATAGATAGAATCAACTGCATGTTTCCGGATGGTGATGAACCCGGATTAAAATCGCTGGCTAAAGCAACGGGCAATCCTGCCTCCATCATTTGCCGTACAGGTGCATAACGCATTCCGAGAAAAAAAGCTGCCCCCGGCAAAACAGTGGGCATGGTATCCGATTGAAGCAGCGCCTCTATTTCGGCTTGGCCAGTAAACTCCAGATGATCAACCGAAAGCGCACCATACTTTACACCTGCCTGAATGCCTCCACTATAATCCAGTTCATTGGCATGAATTTTTGCTTGAAGGCCATGTTGCAGTCCTGCCTCAAGCATTCGCTCGGTTTCTGCAACAGTAAAAAATCCTTTATCGCAAAAAACATCAATAAAATCAGCGAGCTGTTCCTCAGCAACCCGCGGAAGCATCTCATTTACAACTAAATCTACATACTCAGTTTGATTTGCACGAAATTCGAGAGGCACTGAATGCGCGCCCAAAAAAGTAGCCTTGATGGTTAGCGGCGACGCGGCCTTTAAGCGCTTAATTACACGCAACATCTTCAGCTCCGAGTCAACACTTAAGCCGTAACCACTTTTTATTTCCACCGCTCCGGTTCCTAATTTCATAATCTCATCAAGCCTTTCCATGGCCGAGTCGAACAATTCATCCTCCGAAATTTCCTGCATACGGCGCGCGGTATTAAGAATTCCTCCTCCACGAGCGGCAATCTCTTCGTAAGACAAACCCTTTATTTTATCGATATACTCAATCTCACGCGATGCCGGATAAACCAAATGCGTATGCGAGTCAACGAAAGAAGGAAAAACCAATTTACCTGATGCATCAATCTTTTGCAATCTATGATTGTCAACTATTTGTGGATGACTATCCATGTCAGACATCGAACCAAAAGCTGCTATAAGATCATCCTCAAGGAGTAACCAGGCATTTTTAATGCCATCCAGCTTCGACATATCTTGGCCACAAACTTTTAGTTTCGCTTCAGTTTCAGTTTGTAGCAGATGTTTAATATTGTATATGAGAATTCCAGCCATTTTGGTCGTGTTTTAACAAATATTCAAACTAACCGCAAAGGTAGCAAAAGCTGCCATAATTATATTTAAGCCGAAAATCATGTGGGGGAATTATTTATCTAGGTTTAAAAAGGTTCGCTAATCAATCGATAAAAGAAATTACTATCTTTAACCTTTTAAAAAATGCCTATGTTTACTACAGCCGACATCCAGCAAATGAATGTGAAAGGAATTAATCCTGAACAAGTTGAAGCCCAGATTATGAATTTCAAAAACGGGTTTCCGTTTTTAAAACTTGAAGCACCTGCCACCATTGGTAATGGGTTGCACCAACTGTCAGAAGAAGGGTTAAACAGTTTAATTGCCCATTTCAACGAACAACATACACACTATAGCATTTTGAAATTCGTGCCGGCGTCAGGAGCTGCTTCCCGTATGTTCAAACACTTGTTTGAGTTTAGGCAGTTAACCAATGCAGAGCAGTCCGCAAAAATACAGTCGGATACCGATTTTAATTCAGTTCACTATTTTTTTAAGCATATTGAAAAATTTGCTTTCTTCAACACACTGAAATCCAGCCTTAAAAACAAGGGCTTTGATGTTTTAGAACTCATTAACGAATCACGTTACAATATAATCCTCGACGAACTGCTAGACACCAGTGGGCTGAACTATGCCAACCTACCTAAAGGACTTCTGCTATTTCATCAGTATGAAAACGCCAGCAGGGCTGCCATGGAAGAACATTTGGTAGAAGCTGCAGTTTATGCAACAGATGAAAACAAAGTAGCCAGCATCCACTTTACCGTTTCGCCTGAGCATCAGGAAAAATTTGAAGAAACGTTAGTTACAACCAAAGGTGAAATTGAACAGGAATACAAAAGCACTTTTCAGGTAAGTTTTAGCCAACAAAAACCTTCAACTGACACCATCGCTGTAAACGAGGCAAACGAGCCAACAAGAAATGAAGATGGGTCGCTGCTATTCAGACCGGGAGGACACGGCGCTCTGATTCACAACCTGAACGAACTCGACAACGAAATCATTTTTATTAAAAACATCGACAACATTGTTCCTGACAGGTTAAGGAATGAAACCTACAAGTATAAAAAAGCAATTGGAGGCTTGTTAATCAGACTTCAAGAGCAGATTTTCGAGTATCTGGATATTTTGGACGATGGCAATCCGGATGAAGAAACGCTAAAACAAATTGCAGATTTTGCTGAAAAAGAGCTAAACATAAACATACCAACCGCTTATGAAGCCTATGAAAACATAGAAAAAATTGATTTCTTGTTTGGCAAACTTAACCGTCCCATCCGCGTATGTGGCATGGTGAAAAACGAGGGGGAACCCGGCGGTGGTCCATTTTGGGCTTTAGACAACAATGGCGAAAAAACACTTCAAATTGTTGAGTCTTCGCAGATTGACTTTTCCGACAAGGAACAAGCAGCTATCGTTAAAGATGCTACCCATTTTAATCCGGTTGATTTGGTATGTGGCGTTTATGATTTCAGGGGAGAAAAATTCAATCTACCTGATTTCGTGGATCCTGAAACAGGATTTATTTCTATAAAATCAAAAGATGGCAGCAAATTAAAAGCACTAGAATTGCCAGGTCTTTGGAATGGTGCTATGGCCGACTGGATAACCATTTTCGTGGAAACGCCTATTATAACTTTCAACCCAGTGAAAACAGTTAACGATTTGCTCCGACCACAACATCAACCTGAGTAGAAAGCGGTTTTTATTGGTTTAACCTTAAGTTAATCCTTAAATAATTTTGACTTAATACTCACTTAACACCAGCATGTTTTCTTTGCAGCAAATAAAAGAAAACACCATGAAAAATATTTTCGCAATCCTCATTGTCCTCGTGCTTACCACCTCTAATGCTTTTGCAACAAATGACAATACAGAAACGCCAGTAGCCACAACAACGATAACGGGTCAGGTTCTTGACAAAATTACCGGAGAAGCTTTGGCAGGAGTTAAAATTATTCTTGACGAAAACGATTCAGAGGTATATACTGATTTTGATGGGAATTTTACAATTAGCGAAATTTCAACTGGAACACATAGTATAAAAGCCGACCTTATTTCGTATCAGTCGCAGCAACAAAACATAGAAGTGACAAGTGTTACCAGCAACTTAAAAGTTGAAATTGAAATTGACAACAACTAATTCTCAGCTTAACTCGACACACTAAAAAGGCAAGCCAACGGTTTGTCTTTTTTATTGTTTACAAAATTTAGCATTAACTTTGGATCAGAAATTGGTCAACAATCATCATTAATCTACTAAAAAAATGAAAAGAATAATCTTCCTGTTCTTAATACTGGCAGTGGGCATCAATATTCAGGCGCAGGAACTCATAAAAAAAGAGGACAACAAGTATTATATGAACGGTCAACTTTTTAGCGGGAATCACAAAACCTTTCATGAAAATGGTCAGGTGGAATCAGACCGCAACTTCGACAAAGGAATCGAAAACGGAATTTCCATGTACTATCACAAAGATGGATCGAAAAAAGAAGCACGCGCATATACGGATGGTTTTAAAGATGGAGTTTGGACAACCTGGGATTACAAAGGTCAAAAAACTGCTGAAGCCAGATATCAACGCGATTTAAAACATGGAAAATGGATGATTTATGGCGATAATGGCAAAGCCCGTTACGAAATGCACTACCATCAGGGTGATAAAGTTGGAAAATGGTATATGTGGGACGAGCATGGTAACCTGGTTTCTGAAAAAGAGTATTAAACCAAATAACTCAAAAAAAAGACGGCTAAGCCGTCTTTTTTTTGTTTAAAACACCTATGTTCTTGTCAGCAAACAAATTACAGATTTGGCATTAATTCATTGTTAAGCCATTATGCTAAAATGGCTTCTTTCTTAACCTTACATTAAACTTAACTTAATTTTCACGTCCTAGTCACACGATACTTTTGCGGAATCAAATTTAAAAAACAAAAATGAAAATGAAAAAATTAACTCTTCTAGCTGTACTTGCAGCAATTATCACGGCAGGGATTACAAGCTGTAAAAGTAACGATGATCCAACGCCGGCTTCGCCAACAATGTCGAGCCTTACAATTACAGGCGACCTCACACAGTATGCAGCTACGCTAACCTTCAGCGAAGATGTTTATGCAGCAAACAACAAAACAGGCAATTTAACAGAAGCTTCATTTTCCGCAAGCATTTCTGGCGGAGTAGCTACTATAGCCAGCCACACTGTAAACCACACTGCTGGACAAAAAACCGCCACAATTAACCTCACCCTATCGGAGAACCCATCAGGAGACGAGATTTTTGTGGTAAAACCAGCATCTAGCAACAGCATTTATAACGCTACAGGACAAGCCATGAGCAGCAGCCAAATGTCTGAAGTTTCGCTAACTAGCAAAACAGTTATTGTGAAAGATGATGGAAATGGTACAGGCACAACTACCTGGTCTGCTGACCACACTTACATTTTAGACGGACTCGTATTCGTTAACGATGGGCAAACACTCACCATAGAAGCAGGCACTATAATAAAAGGTATGTCAGGCCAAGGTGAAGAAGCTTCAGCATTGATAGTTGCCCGTGGTGGAAAAATAATGGCCGAAGGAACTGCAGAAAAACCAATTATCTTCACTGCCGAATCGGACGACCTCAATGGTTCAGTTCCAGATTTAGACGCCGGACTTTGGGGTGGAGTTATCGTTCTTGGAAAAGCCCGGTTGAATACCGTTCCCAACACACAACAAATTGAAGGCATCGACCAACTTGAACCACGCGGTATATATGGTGGCGATGATGACGCAGACAACTCTGGTGTGCTTAAGTATATTTCCATCCGTCACGGCGGCACAGATATCGGCGAAGGAAACGAAATTAACGGCTTAACGCTGGGTGGCGTTGGCTCAGGCACCGTAATAGAATACATCGAGGTTTTTGCCAACAAAGACGATGGAATTGAATTTTTTGGTGGAGCTTCTCGATTAAAGCATATTGTTACCGCTTTTTGTGGCGACGACAGCTACGATTATGATCAGGGATACAGAGGATATGGCCAGTTTTGGGTAGCAGTACAAGGTTTTGACAAAGGTGATCGTATTGGCGAACACGACGGAGGTACCGACCCAGAAACCGGTCAGCCATACGCCACGCCAACCATATTTAATGTAACTTATGTTGGACAGGGATCTGCAGCCGGAAAACGCATCATCACCTTCCGCGACAACGCCGGTGGACATTATGCCAACTCCATTTTCTATAACCAAGCCAAAGGTTTCGACGTTGAACTTCTTGTTGGCGAATGCAGCTACACCCGCTTTAATGCCGGTGAGCTTACACTGAAAAACAACCTCGTGTACGATGTTTATGACAGTCAATATATCACCATCGCAGCTGCCGACGATGTGCCAGCGGAAGAAGTTGATGCGGCATCAGCAGTAGTTGCTGC
>CAYWNI010000157.1:0-5468 GCA_964459525.1 uncultured Lentimicrobiaceae bacterium
CAATATCGTAAAGGAGGTTCAGGAGACTTATAGCCAGCGCGCCAAGGAGAAAGGGCTTGTTTTTAAGGTCAAAATCGACCCAGAGCTTCCCAAACTTAAAGCCGATAGTATAAAGCTGAAAAAAGTGTTGCATATTTTGGTCGATAATGCTGTTAAGTTCACCGATAAGGGTTTTGTTACCATCACTACAGCGTACAACGCCGAACGCAATATGGCATTGATTCAAACCCGTGATACAGGAAAAGGTATTGATGCTGAAACACTTCGCTTGCTACTTTTGTCGTTTCAATACGGACAACAAGATGCTTCTAAAATTTATCAGGGTAAGGGAATCGGACTTACATTGGCTTACCGGTTTGTAACAATGATGGGCGGTAGTTTATCAATTTCTTCGCACGAAGAAAAGGGGACAACGGTAACGCTGGCTATTCCTTGCGTTGGCGCTAAAACCAACGAGGAGATGGTGATTATTGAACCGGAAAAAACAGTGGCTTCTATCCCTGATTTAGGCCAGATTAGCTTGTTTATTGTTGAGGACGACCGCATGAATAGGCTGGTGCTCGAAAAAATGCTTAAAAACGTTGGTAACATCACCATGGCTGTAGATGGAGAAGATGCCCTGATGAAGGTTGAAAAAGCTTACAACAAAAAGGACATCTTCGACGTGATGTTGTTTGATATGCAATTGCCTCCTCCTTGGGATGGCATATCGCTCATGACAAAAATAAAAGAGTTGATGCCTGAGTACAAAACTGTGCCGTTTATCGTGCAAACAGCCTTCGCTATGGGCGGCGATAAGAATAGATACCTTGATGCCGGATTTGATGACTATATAGCCAAACCCATCGAAAAAACCGAGTTGCTTACCATGATTAAAAAAAATCTGGAGTTTCATCGGTCAACTTAGTTTGGGTGTTATGACCAGAGGCTATAAACTACACAAATGCAATCGTTTGCGGTTTGATAATTCCAAAATAGATTGCTAATTATCCTTAATTATACTTGTTAGAGCGGGAATATCTTTTACTTTTGTATCCAAGAATTTAAAATAAAAACATAAATACTATGTCAGAAAAAATATCACAAAAAGTAGCTCCCGGTGTAGCCGTAGGCGATGATGTGCAGGCAATTTTCGCTAATGCACGTGCCCATAAGTTTGCCCTTCCTGCCGTAAACGTGGTAGGTACAAACTCTATTAATGCAGTTATGGAAGCCGCCAAAAAAGTAAATTCACCCGTAATCATTCAGTTTTCAAATGGTGGCGGAGCTTTTTATGCTGGTAAAGGACTGTCCAACGAAAACGAAAAAGCCGCTATCGCAGGTTCGGTTTCAGGAGCTTTGCATGTGCATAAACTGGCCGAACTATATGGAATTCCGGTTATACTGCATACCGACCATGCTGCAAAAAAATTACTCCCTTGGATTGACGGTTTGTTGGATGCCGGTGAAGAACACTATAAAGCTACCGGAAAGCCGCTGTTTAGCTCACATATGCTCGACCTTTCGGAAGAGCCTCTGGAAGAAAATCTGGAGATTAGCCGGAAATACCTCGCCCGCATGAGCAAAATGGGCATGACCCTCGAAATAGAACTTGGTATCACTGGTGGTGAAGAAGATGGCGTAGACAATTCTGATGTCGATAGTTCAAAGTTGTACACCCAGCCTGAGGAGGTTGCCCGCGCTTTTGAGGTCCTTTCGGAAGTTAGCAATCGGTTTACCATTGCCGCTGCTTTTGGTAATGTGCACGGTGTTTATAAACCTGGAAATGTGAAACTTGAGCCAGTAATATTGCATAATTCACAGGAGTATATCCAAAAGAAATACAACACAGCTCCCAACCCTGTTAATTTTGTTTTCCATGGTGGTTCGGGATCAGAACCTGAAAAAATAAAAGAGGCCATTTCTTATGGTGTCGTAAAAATGAACATCGACACAGATACCCAATGGGCAGCGTGGGATGGCGTAAGACTGTATGAAGCCAAGTACCACGATTTTCTTCAAGGACAAATCGGTAATCCGGAAGGCGTGGATGTGCCTAACAAAAAATACTACGACCCACGCAAATGGCTCAGATCGGCAGAGGAATCGATGATTTCTCGTTTGCACCGAGCTTTTGAAAACCTGAATTGTATCGACAGGTATTAATCAGTTGGTTATAAAAGTTAAAGCCGCTGTACAAAGCAAGTTATTGCTTTGTACAGCGGTTTTTTCATGACCTTTTTTAGTAGCTTTGTCCAATGATTTTTAGCCTGTACTAGTAATGCTCAATTATCCACCAAAAATACTGATTGCTTTTGGCGAAACCTTCGGTGAGGAAGGGGAGCAGTTTTATACCTGGCTGCTCGAAAACGGGTATCCTGAGCTGGCCGCCCTTAGCAGTGGTATTCGGGGTAGCAAGGAAGCCATTCATTGGCTGCTTAAGTACAATTATCCCCGTTTTGCAGCGTTAGACGGAGCCATCGACAACAAGCCACAGGCTTACGATTGGCTGCGTAAGCACGATTTTACACTGCTTATTATGCTGGCAGAGGTTGTTCATCTCAAGCCACAAGCCATTAAGTGGTTACAGGAAAACGAGTTGGATGTTTTTATTCGTATAGCGCAAAAAATCCGGCATTTTATGGAAAACCAAACCTTCGACTACCACAAGTTGCATTTTTAGCTGCCACGGTAAATTTCTTCAATCTGCCGCTGATATTTTTTCATGATCGGCTTGCGTTTTAGCTTTTGTGTTGGCGACAAGTCGCCGCTTTCAGGCGTCCAGCTGTCGCAGATAAGTTTAAAGACTTTTATTTGTGCTACCTTTTCAAATTCATGGTTGTATTTGTCCAGTTCTTTTTGGTATCTGGCCAATACTTTTGGATGGCTTATCAGGTCTTTATTGTCGAGGTATTTTACCTTGTGTATGGCGCACCAATTGTGTAAAAAGATAAAATCAGGTACGATTAGAGCAGCAGTAAAGCGTTCGTTTTCACCAATTACAATAAGCTGGTCGATAAACTGTGATTCTTTAAATTTGTTTTCAATTACCTGAGGAGCTACATATTTGCCTCCCGAAAGTTTGAAGATTTCTTTTTTGCGGTCGGTGATGGTTAGCATTCGGCTTTCATCGAGTGTGCCAATGTCTCCGGTATGAAACCAGCCGTCTTTGTCGATGGCTTCGGCAGTAAGTTTAGGCTCTTTGTAGTATCCAACCATCAGGTTTTCGCCTTTGCACAAAATTTCGCCATCTTCGGCTATTTTTACATGAATACCTTTGGGCACATAGCCCGTGGAACCAAACCGTACTTGGGGGTAGAATGAGTTAGTTGCTGAAACGATAGGCGACATTTCAGTGAGTCCGAACCCTTCTTGAACGTATATTTTGGCAGCCCAAAAAATTCGAGCCAGTCGTGGCTGCAGTGCCGCCCCACCTGAAATAACGCCACGAAGTTCGCCTCCTAAGGCTTCACGCCATTTGCTAAAAATCAACTTGTTGGCGATGGCCAGTTGGAAATTATACCAAAAACTCCTGTTTTTTGGGTTGGGATCGTAGCGGTCGCCCACCTTAACTGCCCAGAAAAAGATTCCTTTTTTTAGTCCGGACAGCTCACGTCCTTTGTTGATGATTTTATCATATACTTTCTCAAAAACTCTTGGCACAGTTATAAAGGTGTTCGCTTTTATTTCGGCCAGATTTTTACCAATTGTTTCAATATTTTCGGCATAATAAACCGCCAGCCCTCGCGACTGCCATAAGTAATTACCTACACGCTCAAGCACATGCGACAGCGGCAGAAAGCTCAGGGCGCGGTCGCCGGGGTGCAAATAGGTTATAAACTGATGTGCCAGTAAAAAATTACTTACTACGTTGCGGTGGGTAAGCATAACCCCTTTTGACAATCCGGTTGTGCCGGAAGTGTATATTAAAGTGAGCAAATCATCAGGAAAAACACCATCACGGGCCTTGTCGAGTTTTTTACGCAGTTCCTTTTCGTCAGCAGGATCGAATGTTTTTAGCTCTTCCCAATTTTTGACGCCATCTACAGGCTCTATGGTGTAAATCTCCTTCAGGGTAGGTGTTTTGTCGAAAATAGGTTTGATCTTGGCATACATTTCTGCGTCAGAAACAATGATAATCTGCGAGTCGGAGTGTGCCAAAATATGCAGGTAATCGTTGTCGCTGATGGTGGGATAAATGCCCACATGAACACAGCCAAGTTGCGCCATGCCGAAATCGATAAAATTCCATTCGGGGCGGTTATTGGTTACGGTGGCAATTTTGTCGCCTTTTTTAAACCCTTTTGATAGTAGCCCCATGCTAAAGGCGTCAACTTGTTGACGATAATCGGCAGTGCTAAAAGTTTCCCAGCGGTTGTTGCGTTTAACGGCCAGGGCCACGTCCATCGCAAAATTTTCTTCGGCATTGGCCAGCACATCAAAGGTGCGCGTTATTTTGGTCATATGATTTGATGTATTGTTAAAAAATAACGATCCAAATGTAGTATTTATTTTTTTTGCTAAAATGCAATATTTATCACAATAACTTCGCAATACGCTTATCCGGTTTTATAATGCAAGCAATCGGACGCTATAAATCGCCAACAAAAAACCAGTAGCCTACGCACAGCAAAACCCCTTCGGTTATAATAGAAAACACCATAAGCGGGATGGCTTCTCTACGGTGGGGGTAGTATTTGCGCAGCAGAAATGCGCCAAGAACAAGTGAAATTAGTACCGGAGTTAAAAACACAACCGTGTAAAGTCCATATTTCCTACTCATTTTTATTAGCAGGCGGTTGCGGCGGGTAAACTTTTTTCGGGCGCTTTTTCTTTTTGCTCTGTGCTGCTTTATTTTTTGATACTGGCGGCAGATAAAACCCGGCGTTACGGCCTTTATCATGGGTTTGAGGTGGAGGTCGGTGAGTAGCAATATTTTGCTGAAATGGTAAAAAACAAAAAATCCAACTACCCCACCCGGAATCATTACCGCCATCGTTGTCCACAAGTCAACGCCTATCATGTGGCTGTAAATAGGTGTGTAAAAATACTTTACAGTAGATAGCAGAAGGATGTTGAGTATTTTAAAAAATGCCGTCATTTTAATAGATACAGCCCACGAAAATACGATATTAATTTTTTACTCTCGGAATACCAGATTAATTTGATGCATTTCTTTAGTTGTCGCACCCGAACAGGTAAATCATCTACTCATTATGGAAAGAAAATTTGAGTACATTTGACCTTGTTTACAGTGCTTTTTTTACATCACCCCGATTATTTAATATGAGAGAATTACTGATGAGTATTAAAGAATTACTGAATCTAAAATTGATTGTAACAGATACCTACACGTTAACGGCTTACTCTGTGGTAATCGTTCTTGTTATTTTGCTGGTTACTTATTTATTGCTCAAAGCCATCAAGCGCGTTTTTAGCACCCTGATTAAACATAAAAAGCTGGAATCAGGCTCTGGATACAGCGTTTT
>CAYWNI010000157.1:5568-7229 GCA_964459525.1 uncultured Lentimicrobiaceae bacterium
AACGACATCATCGTTAACTGGAGCCATATCGACAAATCCACCCGGTTTTATGTGCAGGTGGGCGTAGCTTACGGCTCCGATGTTAAGTTAGTGAGTAAGCTGTTGCTGAAAAGCGTTATCGAACATGCCGATATTGAAAAAAAACCGGCCCCCTTTGTCAGGTTTGTCGATTTTGGTAATTCCTCATTGGATTTTCAGGTGTTCTTCTGGGTAACTCGATCGTTTCTTATCGAAACCATTAAAAGTGATGTGCGCTTTGAGATCAACCGGTTATTTGCCGAAAACAATATCACCATTCCCTTTCCTCAAACCGATGTTTATTTAAAAGAATTCCCCCCTCAAAAAACTACCTCATGAACAAATTGATCATTTCATTTTGCGTGTTCTTGCTTGCCGTTGGATGCGATACCAATGTTAAAAAAACCATTAAAACAAACGAGCGTCTCACCATGTCGACCATTTTTGTGCAACATGCACCTGAGTACAAAGCCCTCTGCTATCAGGCGTATAACCTGGCCTCTGTGCGGTTAAAGGAAGCTGTAGAAGCAAATGCCTCTCAAAAAAAGCTGGCCGTTGTTTTGGATATCGACGAAACCGTACTAAATAACATTCCTTACCAGGCCAAGCAGGTAAGCGATGATATGAGCTATCCTAAATGTTGGATGGAGTGGTGCGAACTTGCAGAGGCAGAGCCTGTTCCGGGTGTAGCTTCGTTTTTGCATGAAGCCGACAGCCTTGGCGTGGCCATCTTTTATATCTCGAATCGCAAAACCAATGTGTTGGGGTCTACCATCAATAACCTTAAAAAAGTTGGACTGCCACAGGCCGATTCGTCCCATGTGATGTTGCGCGTTTCTGCTTCCGAAAAGGAAACCAGACGGCAAAAAGTGTTAGCTGAGGGCTATGAAATCGTGCTGCTTTTTGGCGATAACTTAAGCGATTTTTCTGCAGATTATGAAATTGCCGATAACCTCATCCGAAATAAAACGGCCACAGAACAAGCTGCTTTGTTTGGCAGTCGGTTTATTGTGCTGCCCAATCCGGGATACGGAACTTGGACGCAGAATCTGGGTTTAAACAGCAGCAGTATCAGCCAGGATTCTTTAGAAAAAACACTTATGCACGGCTTCGATTGCCAATAAACGATAGTATTTTGAGAAAAACAATAGCAATTACCGGTGCTACCGGCCACGTGGGAGCTAATCTTGTGCGGAAACTAGTCGAAAGGGGATATGTTGTAAAGGCCCTCATGCGCAAGTCAGCTGAAGCGCTGAGTGGCGTTCCTGTGGAAATCATCCATGGCGATTTAGGCAATCCGGAAAGTTTAAAGAAATTATGCCAAAATGCAGAGGTGGTGGTTCATGCCGCAGCTTCCATTTCAATTGGGGCCGTATCGACAAAAACCATCTTTGATGTCAATGTTACCGGCACACAAAACATCATAAATGCCTGCAAGGCAACGGGCGTTTCCCGCCTGATTCACTTTAGCTCGGTGGATGCCTTTAAAATGAATGGCCCCGACGATCTGGTGGACGAAAATACACCCCTCGATCTTGATTCAAAAGTCGCTTACAAAAAAACAAAAGCCTTAGGCGAAAAGTTAGCCTTGGAGTCGGCCACCTCAGATATGGAGGTTTTGGTATTGTCGCCGGCTGCCATCA
>CAYWNI010000158.1:0-7214 GCA_964459525.1 uncultured Lentimicrobiaceae bacterium
AAAATTTGTTTTTTTAACACGGGTTTAAGCCTCCAATTCCAGACTTACAAAGTCTATTTTACCGCCAAGAGGTGGGTTTAACTTTCTGATTTTAAGTCGGGCATGTTCAACGGTAGTAAATTCTTCTTTTATCCGATTTAAAATCCGGCGGCCAACATGCTCCAGAAGTTTTGAGTTACTTCGCATCTCATCTTTTACACATTGAAAAACAGACTGGTAGTTAACGGTATCGTGCAGATTATCGGTTTGTTCGGCTTGGGTGGTGTTCACGGTTAAAAACAAATCGACACGGAATTTCGTGCCAATTACCTGTTCTTCCTTAAAACATCCGTGGTAGGCGAAAAACTCCATGCCTTCTATTGAAATAATTGACATATACGCGTTGAAATTTTATTAATAAATTTAGATTATTCACCAACCTTGCCCAGCTCATGGAGTCCGATTTCGAGTCTTCTCAATGTTTCTTCCTGCCCAATCATGGCAATAATATCAAATAAATGTGGCCCTTTTAAAGCACCCACAATGATTAGCCGGAAAGCATTCATCACGGCACCCATCCCGTATTGGTTTTCTTCAATCCATGCTTTGGTAACTTCTTCCAGATTCGTTGCCGAAAAGTCGTCGACAACAGTAAGCAAGGTTTTAAGTCCGGTCATTTGGTCGAACGAATCGCGTTTCCATCTTTTTTTTACGGCTTGCTCATCAAACGTTTCGGGAGTATTGAAAAAGAAACTAGACTGGTCCCAAAGTTCGCTAACGAAATTCACACGTTCTTTTGCCAGACCAACCACTTTGGTCACGTAGGTAAGTTCAGCCATAAATCCGTGTTTTTCAATAATTGGTATAAACAATTGTGCCAGTTCAGCATCCTCCTTTTTCACAAGGTATTGATGATTAAACCAGGCTGCCTTGGCGGGATCGAATTTTGCTCCGGATTTTCCAACACGCTCAATCGAAAAAATCTCAGTAAGTTCTTCCATTGAAAAAATTTCCTGCTCTGTGCCCGGATTCCATCCCATTAATGCTAACATATTGATGAAAGCTTCCGGAAAATAACCATCTTCACGGTAACCTCTCGACACATCAAGCGACAAGGGATCTGTCCACTGCAAGGGGAAAACAGGAAATCCTAACCTGTCGCCATCGCGTTTACTCAATTTGCCATTTCCTTCTGGCTTAAGCAAGAGCGGAAGGTGAGCAAATTCGGGCGCTTCCCAGCCAAATGCTTCGTATAAAAGCACGTGTAGTGGCAGCGAAGGCAGCCATTCTTCGCCACGAATTACATGGCTAATCTCCATCAAATGGTCGTCGACAATATTGGCCAGGTGATAAGTAGGCATGCCATCCGATTTAAAAAGCACCTTATCGTCGAGCACTTGGGCATTCACCTCCACGCGGCCACGAATCAGGTCATTCATTACAACCACCCGATCTTCGGGCAAAGCAAAACGAACGACATAAGGAATACCGTTTTCAATCGACTCCCGACATTCTTCTTTGCTCAAGGTTAGTGAGTTCCTGAGGTTTTTTCGGGTTTCGGTGTTGTAGGTAAAGGTGCGTTTTTCTGACTCAAATTCTTTTCTTAGATCGTTCAGCTCATCAGGCGTGTCAAAAGCATAATAAGCATGACCAGACTGAATCAACTGATCGCTGTATTGGGCGTAAATATCTTTTCTTTCCGATTGAACGTAGGGGCCAAAAGAACCTCCCAAGCCAACACCTTCGTCAAACTTAATTCCGCACCAGTTGAAAGAATCAATGATGTATTGCTGCGCTCCGGCCACAAATCGCGTTTGGTCGGTATCTTCAATACGCAAAATCATTTTTCCACCATAGCGTTTGGCGAATAGGTAATTGTATAACGCCGTACGAACACCACCGATGTGCAACGGACCTGTTGGACTGGGAGCAAAACGCACCCGTATATTTTTCTGATTCATGCTTATATTTTTTCGCCGCAAAGATAGCGAATAACGCCGTTTTATTAGGTATTTTTTTGAATTCGCTCATCTCGTGGCTATTGGACAGATATACATGTTCGACTAAAAACCGCCGTCGAGAGGTGTGCATTATCACAAAATAATTAACTTTGGCTGAATTATAAAAAGCTATCATTTGCTGCTCACACAAATTGATTTCAGATAATAATCCTAAGAAAAATTATTTCGCATGAAGAAAAACATCTTTTTAATTACCCTGTTGACAAGCTTCCTAATGCCTTTGTTTATTGTAGCGCAATCTGCCGACAAAAGCGATTGGGCAGGTGGCTATCCTGAGGGCTGCACCTCAATCACGGTAGGTAAATTGGCTAGTTTCGATGGTTCAGTAATGACCTCGCATACCGACGACAGCCACCGTACCCGCAGTTGGATTGACATCGTTCCCGACAAGACCCACAAAAAAGGCGATGTAGTGAACATGTACAAACGTGTTCAAAATGATTCGCTTGCCATGCCGGCCTATGGTCATCAGCTTGTGGGCAGTATTCCGCAGATAAGCAAGACTTACGGATATATCAACACAGCCTATCCTAGCCTGAACAGTAAACAGTTGGGGATAGGTGAATCGACATTTGGAGGGCGTGAGGAATTACAAAGCGATGCAGGCCTTATCGACTGCCAGCGGCTTTGTTTGCTAATGCTTGAGCGAGAAACAACCGCCCGTGGTGCTATTGCGATGGCCGGCGAGTTGCTAAAAGAATATGGCTGGAACGACTATGGCGAAGCCCTCACCATTGCCGACAAGAATGAAGTTTGGCATTTTGAAGTTGTAGGCCCTGGCAAAGGAAAAAAAGGAGCTGTTTGGGTAGCGCAGCGTGTTCCCGACGATCATATTTCAGTAAACGCCAATGCAAGCACCATCAAGGAAATTGATCTGGAGAATACGGATATGTTTATGGCTTCGGAAAACATTTACAGCCTAGCCCGCGAAAATGGCTGGTGGAATTCCGATGAAGTATTTCAGTTTTGCTATGCTTATGCACCTGAAAGCCGTACCTCACTGGCTTCACGTCGGCGTGAGTGGCGTGTGTTCGATTTGCTGGCTCCTTCCTTAAAACTCGACCCAAACCACAGCGATTATCCTTTTTCGGTTAAACCAGATACGCTGGTTACACTTGAAAAAATTATCAGTGTTTTTAAAGATTATTACGAAGGAACTCCTTTCGACATGACCAAAGACCTTACTGTTACCGATGAAAACGGAAAAACCATTATTTCTCCTCTGGCAAGCCCACACATGCCTTATGATGCCAATAAGTTGTACAAAATAAACGGCGGTTGGGGATGGCTCGGTGAGCGCACCATTGCCCGCTGGTACACGATGTATGCCACCATTATCCAACTTCGTAACTGGCTTCCTGACGAAATTGGAGGTGTAGAATGGTTGGCTATGGACAATGTAGCCACTTCTATTTATGTACCTATATATGGCTGCGTTAGCGACTTACCAAGTGAGTACAAAACGCCGGGCAGGGTAAACGGTTACACCTTGAATTCGGCATGGTGGATTTTTAATCGGCTAGGCACATTGGCCTCACAGCGTTGGGGTGATATGCGCTATGATGTAGAAGCCGTATGGAATCCAATGCAACTGCAAATGATTCAGGAACAGAAAAAAATTGATGAAGAAGCCTTGAAACTGTATGAGAAAAACCCAGCTAAAGCCATCATCTTTTTGAATAACTACTCCAATGAGCAAGGTACAAAAGTGATGGAAGAAGCCATCAATTTAAGCGATTTTCTATGGACAAAATATGACGAGAAATTTTAAATAAAAACTGGTCTTGCTTTGGGCTGACCCCCCTTTGATATCACATTGTTTTGCAATTAATTAGCAAACTCGTCCCATTGAGTTATTATGGGGGTAGTATCCGAAAAACCTAACGAGTAGGAACTAAAAAACCTTAATTATTATGAAAAGTTTTATCAAATTATTTGTAGTTTTATTGGTGTTCGGTTTTGGAACACAAGCCTATGCGCAAACATTTGCCGCAAAAGCAGGATTAAATTTGGCTAACATGCTTTCGAAGGACGATGATGACACCTATAGCAGTGATTACAAAACGAAAGTAGGTTTTCATCTCGGCGGCACGGCCGAATTTGAAATTACCGATATGTTTTCCTTTGAAACTGGACTTTTTCTTTCGACGCAAGGGTATAAAGTGAACACAATCTTTGGAGATTATAAAACAAACTTATTGTATTTTAATATCCCAATAACCGGAAAAGCCCGCTATGAGTTTGATGATTTTAACATTTATGGACTCTTTGGCCCGTATATCGGTCTGGGATTGTCAGGCAAAGTAAAGTCGGGTGATAATAGCACAAACATTGATTGGGGTTCAGGTGAAGATAACGACTTGAAAAGATTCGATTTAGGAATAACCATTGGAGCTGGAGTTGAATATGGCCCTTATTTGGCAGGAATCTCTTATAACCTGGGGTTAGCCAATATTGCTGCCCAAAATGACGGAGGTTATCGTGTGAAGAACAGGGTATTTGCCATTACCATTGGCTATCGCTTTGGGGTAGATTAATTTATTCCAAAAAAGAAGCAAAGGCATCAATGATTTTCGATAAACGAAAACGTTGATGCCTTTTTTATGCGATATGATCGCGGCTTAGCGCCTTAAGTTTCCTGTATTTCAGGTAAGTAGCTTTGGCCGACAAAACACAAATATCAAATCCTGCTTTGCCATCAAGCACGCCAAGGTTGAAAAAATAATCCCGAAAAAATTTGGCTACGGGACTGAACCACATTTTTATAAAAGTTGGTTTTTTTCCAGCTTTGTAATAAGCCTGAGCTGCAATGTCGGTAAATCGTTCAACCTGCCGGAGGTGATCGTCGCGGGTGTAGTAACTGTAGTGTAGTATATCACCATTCAAGTGTTTAATGGTGCAACCTGCTTCCAAAAAAAACTGATCGTGAGGATTTATTCCTCCCCACTTTCCTTTGGTGTGGTCAAATAAGCGCAGTTTGGTGTCAGGATACCAGCCACAATGTTTTATCCATTTTCCACAATAATTGGTAAACCGACTCATGGTGTACCCAGTTGCCGTAAAATCGCTTTTTGCTTTTAGGATACTATTTTCTAATTCGGGCGAGAGGGCTTCATCGGCATCCAGCGAAAGCACATGATCGAAAGTAGCAAAAGTTAAAGCATAATTTTTCTGTTCTATGTATCCCAAAAAAGGCTGCTCGATAAAACGTACGCCAAATTTCGTACAAATGGCTTTTGTGTTATCTGTTGAAATTGAATCAACCACCACTATTTCATCCGCAACATCTTTTACCGATTCAAGGCAGCGCTCAATATTGCGCTCCTCGTTGTAAGTGATTATAACTACCGATAACTTGACCATGAATCATGATTTTGAGCAAAGATAAAACAAATGAAACGATCGGGTATTCCCGTTGGGGAAAGAGGCTTGCGACGACACAATTGGCTAACGTTGCTTAAGCGCAATGCCTTTGTCTTTTAATAAGTTAAGAATCTCAGGCAATACTGCTTTACCAGCAGCCAGTCCTGCCTCGTACATTTGCTGATTGTCCTTACTGCTCAACAATGGAAATCCTTTTAAATCAGGACTTATCACATAATCAGCATCTCTAAGTTTCTCCACTTTTAGCGCATGGGCAGCAACTGAATAAGCACGTTCAAAAACGGCTTTGTAGTTTTTTAAGGTTGGAATCGTATCAAAATAAGCCATCACATCTATGGCGATAATTAGCGTGGGGTTGTACTTTTTGGCAATATCAGCCGGAACATTGTCTAAAACACCGCCATCTACAAAGGTAGTTCCATACATTTTTACAGGTTCGAAAATGCCGGGAATAGCGCAGCTGGCATTTACTGCAGGGGCAATAGGGCCCGACGCCAAAGCTGCTGAATGACCTGTTTCTAAATCAGTTGTAACTGCGACGAAAGGAATGGGTGTGTCTTCAATATTAACATGATGTAGATTTTTCTCAAGAAATTTTTGAAGTTTTTTTCCAGAAATAAACCCTTCGCGTGAGCGGAAAAGGCTAAAATCGAAAACCGTTTTTGCGGTAGTAGCGGCAGCCAGCGGAATGAGTGAGTCGATGTGTGGGTAATCGGCGTATAACGCACCAACAAAACTACCGGCACTTGTTCCAACTATCAAATCAATTGGCACGCCTGCATCTTCGAGTACTTTAATTACCCCAACATGGGCAACGCCTCTAAAGGCACCTCCGCCAAGAACCAGAGCCACTTGAGGTGTCGAATTTATCATTTTTGGAGCTGGCAGATTTGCAGGAGTGTCAACAATCATAAACTTGCGCGAACATGCCGTAATTAGCAAAATAATTAGGCTGGTCAATAAAAGTAGGTGCTTTGTTTTCATGATTAAATGGTTTTCGTGTGTATTTGTTGAAAAAGGCGTGCGGTTTTTTTTCTGACTAACAAAGGAATAGATCGTGCAATGATTTCAAAATACAAAGGAGAATGCCCAAGCGACTCCCCATCTGTTTCCAAAAAAGCTTTTTGAGAAGGTTTTGACTGTATGGTGAAAGATTTCCCGGTAAATGTTTCCACCTCCTTCATGTGGATAAACGACCCATCATAAACTTTATGGATGTTGCGCAGTACCTTTGCTTTATGCATTTTTTTTATGATGGTCACATCAAATAATCCATCGTTAGGAATGGCGTTTGGCAATTGTTTCATGCCGCCGCCATTGTATTTACAAATACCGATACTCATGCTAAAAATATGACCTGAAAACACTCCTTTGTCATCTTGTTGCAGGCTGACTGACACTGGATGAAACTGAAACAATCCGGTAACGAGGCTGTACAAATACGACAATGGCCCCCCTGAACCTTTGGTTTTAAGCAGATTGGTTTTTTTAGCTACAAGCGCATCAAATCCCATTCCTGCTATATTTACAAAAAACCGTTGTTTGGCATTGGCGTCGTGTGAATAGCTTACTTTGCCAACATCCTGAAGTATCGTATGCCCTTTTTTAAGGATTTTTACCTGTTTTCGGTAACTTTTGGGCATGTCGTACATACGTCCCCAGTCGTTGCCGGTGCCTATGGTTATCAAACCTACCTTTACTTCGTTTGGCGCAAAACGTGTTTGCTTAAAAATTCCGTTAACAACCTCGTTTAAAGTTCCGTCGCCACCAACAGCAATAATTTTAATAAACGATTTTGTTTCGACAAGAGTGCTCACAAAATCAATAATG
>CAYWNI010000159.1:0-7193 GCA_964459525.1 uncultured Lentimicrobiaceae bacterium
TTTTTTCATCACGGGGATGATGCCATAATCATCAATTTCCGGACGGATATCTTTAATGGTCAGTCCAATGGTAGATTGGGATTGTCGGCCAAGCATTTTAAGTGCCGCCCTGTTGATGTCGCTAATAACATAATCGGTACTCGCGCTTCCTCCATTCAGCACGTCGTAGATAGCAACTCCACTACTAATGGTTTGGTAAAGTTCACGAAAGCGTAACTCACTGTTGGCAATTGCTTCGGCCATTTCTTTATAGGCGGTAATGTCCATAGCCATGCTAATATACATGTCAGGTTCATTAAGTAAATTCCGTTTTGTTGCGATGGCCAAATCAACCCAAACAACTTTCCCCGATTTGTGTATATACCGTTTTTCGAATCTGCAATCTTGTTTTCTCCCGCTTGTAAGTTGCGCCACTAAAAACTTTTCCGTTTTCATGTCTTCAACAACTGTAATTTGATCGAAATATTGGCCAATCAACTCTTCTCTGGTATAGCCAACCATGCTGGCAAATTCCTTGTTCACCTCAATAGCCTTACCTTGACTGTCGGCAATAGCAATGCCAATATTGGCAAATTCAAAAACGCCTTTAAACCTGGCTTCGCTGTCTTTAAGTTCCTGTTCAGCTTTTTTTCGTTCGCTGAGGTTACGAAAAAGTGCAATACGAACATTTTGACCTTTATAAACAAAGTTTTTCCCCTCGATTTCTATTGGGAAAAGTGATCCGTTTTTATGAACCCCCATAATCTCATATGGTTTGCTGTAGCCTTCCTTTATGTTGCGTTTTGCGGTTTTCTCAAAAGCGGGATCTATCAAATGATCAATTATATTGATTTTGATTAACTCATCTAAACCGTAACCAAACATCTTTTCAAAAGCCTTGTTCACGTCTAAAACCACGCCATTACTATGAATTAAAATGCCCTCCGAAGTAGTTTCGGCAAGCAACCTATAACGTATTTCGTTTTCTTGTATGGTAGTATTTATTTTTTCTTTTGCAAAGAAAACGGCGAGCTGTGACACAAAAGCCTCGATAAATTCGGTGTCAGGTTTTATGTGCCCTTTAAAACCTACAATGCTGATGTTACCTGAGACTAAATCGCCATGTTTAAATGAAATGGAATAAATTGGTGTTTTAGGCAGGGCTTTTTGTACAAGTTTAGACGCTTTTTTAGAAATTAAACCTCTGGTAAGTTCGTGCAAATCAAGATCAAGGGTTATGAGTTTCCCGAATTTGTGCGAATCCCGATTTTCGGGTTTCATTTTGCCTTTAAGCAGTTTGGGAGCAATTCCCAGCCATTTCTCAAATTGCTTAATCGCAACTCCCGCCCCCTCAATAAGCTCCACCTCCCAGTTGTTTCTTTCAAAGTCGAACGATGTAAGCATTATAATGGCTTCTTGGTCAAAGTAAGCACAAAGCTTCTTTAATGCGTATTTTTTCATCTCCAGAATGGAGGGGGTTTGTATCATCTCCAAGGCCGAATCGGCCAACATTTTAAGTCTTCCCTCACTGGCTTTCAGTTGTCCTATGGCCCGTTTTCTTTCAGTAATTTCAGTTACGGTTATTAATATAGCTGGTTTTTCTAAATAATCAATCGGGGTTGCGCTTAATTCCACCCATTTTTCTTCACCCGATTTGGATACTATTTTAAATTCGTAATAGTCTATAACGCTTTGACCTTGCTGTCTTTGAACTCCTCTGTTTTTAACCATTTCCAGATAATCGGGATGAATAAACTCCCAGAATTTCATTTTATAGAGTTCTTTAAGTGGATAGCCGCTAATTTTGCATGCAGCATCGTTGGCGTATACCCAATAATCGTTTTGGTAAACCATGATGGCAATCGGTGTGGTTTCGGCCAAACTCCTGAATTTGGCTTCACTTTCGCTTAGCGCTTTCGAGCTTCTAACCCTCTCGGAAATATCTCTTATTGAGACAATACGTGTGTTTTGTCCATCCAAATCAAAGTCGCGACCTTGAATTTCAGCATAAAAAACGGTGCCGTCTTTTTTTGTTGCCATCACAAGATAAGGAGCGCATATTTCCAGTTTGGTATTTTTGGCGATAGATTCAATATCTTCTCCTCGCGTAACAGCCTGTAAAAGACTTAGTCCCACAACCTCCTTTTTTGAATAACCGGTTAGTTTTTCAAACGACTGGTTAACATCTACCACAATACCATTTCGGTGAAAAGCTATTGCATCAAAGGTTAAGTCAGAAAATAATTTATACCGTTTTTCACTTTCTTTAAGTGCTATTTCAGTTTTTTTGTTTTCGGTTATATCCATGAAAACTGTAGCAAAAAATCCTATTTCAGGGGAGTAAGCCGAAACCCTAAACCATTTATCAATTGGTTCTGAATAAATTGCATCCATTAAAAATTCTGTCCCTTGCAGGGCTACCTTGCCGTATTTTCTAATCCAATTCAAGGAGTCTTTATGTATGTTTGGCAGTATGGTTGTTACAGTTTTTCCGATGACTTGATCTCTTGACAGACCTGTCATGCTCTCAAAAGCCTTGTTGATTTCCAGATAAATATAGTCAACTGGCTGCCCATCGTCGTCAGTAATTATTTTATGCAAAGCAAAAGCGCTTGTCATGTGCTCAAACAAGGCTTTGTAGCTTTTTTCAGATAAAGGCAAATCCAGTGATTCGCTCCGTAACCCACTGGCATCTTTTTTATTATTCGACTTTTTCATGAATTTCGATCTATTGGACTTTGGTTTCTGGATAGAGATTTAAGCTTCTCATGCTAAAGCATGTAAAGATAGAAATTTATTCAAAGAAAAAAACCAGCTCAATTAATCTTTCCAAAAGGAACTAAAAGAGGTTGGCCGAGGACAAAAAAACTAACTTTGCTCCATGAAGATTATTGCTAAACGCTCATCTTTTTGGATGTGTATAGTATTGATAAATATTGCTTTGTTGACTATTTTCTCTATTTCATGTCAGAATACCAGATTTGAAAATAGACCCCAAATAGCCACGCAAGACTCAATATCAATAGTACATTATGCCAAAGGGTTTGCAATTGAAAAACTGGACGACAGCGGCTTTGTAGTAACTGTATTTCATCCCGACATGCCCGGAAAAACTTTGTTTTCGTGTCGACTTTACCACAATAGCAAAAAGTTACGTCCCGAGATTAATCAGCCAATGTATATACCGTTCGACAGTTTGGCTGTTTTTTCGGCTACGCAACTAAGCGGACTTCGGCAGCTTGGTCTGGAGGATGATGTAGTGGGCATTTCCGAGTCGAACTATATTACAGATACACTTATAAAACAGCGTATTGCGAATGGCCAAATTACTGAACTGGCTTACAATGGATCTTTTTTTACAGAAAGAATTTTGACCCTGAATCCCTATGCAATTTTTTATTCTCCTTACCAATTAAATCAACCCCATCCGCTGGCTTCCACCAACTTGCTTATGATTCCATTTTTGGATTTTTTGGAAACCAATCCCTTGGGGCGTGCCGAGTGGATTAAGTTTACCGCTGTTTTTTTCAATCGCATCGATCTGGCCGACAGCATATTTAATGGCATAGCCCGTGAATACAACGCATTGAAAAAAAGTGTTAAAAACACTCATTTCCAGCCAACTGTTATGTCCGACAAGTATTTTGCCGATCAATGGTATGTTCCCGGCGGCCAAAGCTATATTGCTGCATTGATTGCCGATGCTGGAGGCTACTATCTTTGGAAAGACAACCAACAGGTGGCCAGCATTCCTCTCGATTTCGAATCCGTGTTATTAAAAGCATCAAAAGCCGATTATTGGCGTATCGTTGGGGCTTATGATACTGATCCTTCCTATGCGCAAATTGGCAATGAAAACCCATTATACAAGCAATTTGACGCCTTTAAAAAGCGCCAAATTATTTTTTGTGATTCCAAAAAAACCGGATATTTTGAAAAAGGACCACTCGAACCCCACAAGCAACTTGCCGACCTGATTCATGTTTTTCATCCTGAACTGCTTAAGGATTATCAGCCTGTTTATTACAAAGTCATTCCTTAATATTGTATTTTTGGCCAGATGATTGCAAAATCCCATTTCATGTTTAAAAACATCGTTTGGTTTGTGGCCATTCTGATGCTTTTTGCTGCAAACCTCTGGTTTGGCTCAGTGTCGTTGCAATGGGAGGAAGTGCTGGCTATTTTGCAGGGCCATGGCTCGGGCGATACTGTGGCTGAGATAATTGTTCTCCAATTTCGTCTTCCACAGGCCATTACGGCAATTGCAATTGGCATTGCTCTGAGTATTGCAGGACTTTTGCTTCAAACAACCTTTGCTAATCCGCTTGCTGGCCCTTCCGTTTTAGGTGTAAGCTCAGGGGCAAGTTTTGGTGTTGCCTTGGTATTGTTATTTGGCGGCGTATCCGGATTGCAAGTTGCTTCTTCTGCATGGTATTACCGTGAGTTAATGCTTGTGCTGGCTGCTTTTGCAGGTGCTCTATCAGTTTTATTTGTAATCGTGATCGTTTCGTCGCGTATTGGCAACAGCGTTACTGTGCTGATTATCGGTATTATGATAGGTTATCTGGTTAATGCAGCGGTTGGTACACTTCAGTTTTACAGCAATTCACAGGATTTACAAGCTTATGTGCTCTGGGGGTTAGGAAGTTTCTCAAAAACAACCCTTGTGCAAGCACTTTTATTGCTGGCAGGCGTAGCATTAATTTCTGCGGGTACACTGTTTTACATAAAGCCTCTTAACGCATTATTGCTTGGCGAAAGCTATGCCCGTAGTTCGGGTTTTAACACCCGAAAGCTAAACCGGACTTTTATATTTTTTGCTGGTATTCTTATTGCGCTGGGAACGGCTTTTACCGGGCCTATTGCATTTATTGGATTGGCTGTGCCACATCTCGCACGAACTTTTTATAATACCTCCAACCACCGAATTTTACTGCCAGCGGTAATGCTTATCGGAATAACCTTGAGTTTGTTGTGTAACCTTATCGCCCGTCTTCCCGGCTGGGATTCGTCGTTGCCCATCAATGCTGTTACTTCGGTTATTGGGGCTCCTATCGTTATTTGGGTCATCGTAAAAGCAAGAGTGTATGGAAGATAATTTAAACACGCACATACCTTTGCTCACGATAAGCGAGCTTGAAACAGGGTATCCTTCTGCTTCACAGAAGGTTGTTATCACAAATGAGATAAATACAACTGTTCGGACTGGTGAGTTTATTGGGATATTGGGGCCCAATGGCGCCGGCAAGTCAACTTTACTAAAAACCATTCTGGGGCATTTAAAGCCACTTTCGGGTCATGTTTTGTGGCAAGGCAAGTCAACACAGCAAATGTCGGTTAGGCAACTGGCTACATGCATGGCTGCTGTGCTAACCGATAAAATTGACGACCGTTACCTAACGGCTTACGATGTGGTTTCGTCAGGAAGATATCCCTACGGCTCACTTACCGGAAAACTATCAAAAAACGACCATATCATTGTTCAGGAATCAATGTTGGCCACAGGCGTCTTGCCGTTGAATGAAAGAAAATTCTATAGTTTGAGCGATGGGGAAAAACAGAAAACAATGATTGCCAGAGCTGTGGCGCAAAAAACACCCCTGATCTGCCTCGATGAGCCTACTGCATTTATCGACTCTCCAGGAAAGGTTGCCTTGATGCAGTTGCTAAAAAAACTAACCACCGAGCAGGGTAAAAGTGTTTTGCTGACCACCCACGACAGCGAGCTGGCGCTGCAGTTTGCCGACACACTTTGGCTACTCGGTAATCACCGATTTGAGTCTGGCTCACCCATAACATTAATTGCGAATGGTCAAATTAATCAACTCTTTGATCAGGATGGTGTTTTCTTTAACCCCAACACACTCCGGTTTGAGTCAAAATGAAACAAAACTTACTTGCTATGAAAAAAATTTCTTACTATTTTTTAACAACCTTTTTATTATTGGCTATGAATTCATGTGATAACAAAAAACAACGCGTTGATCTTCTTATACATAATGCCTTGATTTATCAAGCAGACAGTGCTTTTTCAATCGCCTCGGCTGTGGCCATCGCAAATGGTAAGTTTGTGGCTGTTGGCAATGACCGAACAATTTTGGATGCGTACACAGCAAATGAAACCATTGATGCCGGAGGGCAACCGCTTTATCCAGGCTTTAACGATGGACACAGTCATTTTCTGGGTTACGGACTCTGGTTGCTGCAGTATGCTAACTTGGTGGGCTTAACCTCTTTTGAAGAGCTGCTGGCCGAACTGGAGAAACACCATGCACTGAACCCGGAAGGTTGGCTGCTGGGGCGCGGTTGGGACCAGAATTTATGGGAAAACAAAGAATTTCCAGACAAGAAGTGTTTGGACGAACTTTTTCCGGAAACGCCTGTTGTACTAGTCCGTATCGACGGACATGCCGTGTTGGCCAATACGGCTGCGCTAAATGTGGCTAATATTACACCTGAAACCAAAATTTCGGGTGGTGAAATACAACATGACTCAAAAGGGCTTACTGGTATTTTACTCGACAATGCTGCCGATCACATGAAGTCATTTATTCCTGAAATCACCACGGATGAAAAAATAAAAGCACTCATGCTGGCGCAGGAAAAATGCCTATCCAAAGGACTTACAACAGTAACTGATGCTGGATTAGATAAAGCAGACATCCTGCTTATAGATTCGTTGCAAAAAGCCGGAAAATTGAAAATCAAGGTTTACGCCATGTTGAATCCCAACAACGAAAACTTTGAATATTTTCTTCCCAAAGGGCCATACCGTGCCGATCGACTTACAGTAAGCAGCATAAAACTCTATGCCGACGGTGCATTGGGTTCACGCGGGGCATTGTTGCTGGAACCTTATACTGACGATGTGGATAACAAAGGGCTGCAACTGGAACCTCAAACCTACTATGACAGCATGTGCCAAAAGGCGTTTGAGAATGGTTATCAGGTGAATACCCACGCCATTGGCGATGGAGCCAACAGGCTAGTTATTAATACCTATGCGCAATTTCTAAAAGGAAAAAATGACTTGCGCTGGCGCATCGAGCATGCCCAAATTGTGCATCCCGATGATATGCAGCGCATTGGCCAATATGCTATTATTCCTAGCATACAAACTACCCATTGTACTTCTGATATGGATTGGGCAACAGATCGGGTGGGGCAGGAGCGCATAAAATCTGCTTATGCTTATCAGGAGCTGCTCATGCAAA
>CAYWNI010000160.1:0-7190 GCA_964459525.1 uncultured Lentimicrobiaceae bacterium
TCTGAATCATCAAAATAAGCAGGAACGGTAATAACAGCTTCGGTAACTGTTTGTCCTAGATAATCTTCTGCGGTTTTCTTCATTTTTTGAAGAACCATTGCTGATATTTCTTGTGGTGTGTATTGACGGTCGTCAATTTTTACACGAGGTGTATCATTTTCACCTTTAACTACTACATATGGAACGCGTCCTATTTCCATACTCATCTCATTAAACTTGTTACCCATAAAACGTTTAATAGAGTAAACGGTTTTTGTAGGGTTCGTTATGGCCTGACGTTTGGCGGGATCTCCCACTTTGCGCTCACCATTTTCAGTAAATGCTACAATTGAAGGCGTTGTGCGACGGCCTTCGCTGTTAGGAATGACAACTGGCTCATTGCCTTCCATTACTGCAACGCAAGAGTTGGTCGTTCCCAAGTCAATTCCAATTATTTTTCCCATTTTATTAAAATTAAGTTCTTTTCAATTATTTTTCTTGGATAACTCAATCATTATGCCAAAATAAGGTAATAACACTACACCTATTACAAACGGCTGTTAAACAAAAAAACAAATGATTTTTACAGTATTGAATTAGTGGTGGTTAGGCCAACTACGAAGAAACCGCCAAACTGAAAAACAAAAAATAAAACAATGACAAAAAGGCAGAAACGCGTTTAAGATGCAGGACTTCTTTCAGAATTGACGGACAAAAGTTTTACGAGAACAAAAACGATGGTTACTGCGGTTACTTAAAGCCGAGATCGTAGTTGCTTACGAGTTCCGTTTCAGTGCTGGTCGACAATTTGAGTGTTTTCTGCGTATTGTGGCGTGCAGCAAAAATTCCGATTGCTCCTTCCAAATTGGAGTATGACGGAACCTCTTCGAGCAAACTACTACTTGAATTATTAATATTGATATAGGTTTCGAGCACCTGGCTACCTGCTGCAATTTTTACATCAACCAAACCTGCCCAGCGCTGAACAAAGGGTATCGGTTCCAATTGATTTTCGAGTAAGGTAAAAAAGTTACTCCCTGCGTAAGTTATTTCTAAATCCTCGCCACCATCCAAACCGTCAGAAACTCTGCTTCCAACATACCAACTTATTGAATGAAAGGTTGTGTCGATAGATCCCGCAAGAAGCTGTTTGTAATGAAAGGTCATAGTAACCTCATACCTTTTTGCATTCTTCGCCGAAAGCCAGCCAACTGAGGGATTAGGTAACAGGGGATTGGTAGGAAAAGAAACACGATTTGCAGGAGAAGTAATAGAAAAGTTTGCTATAAGAGGGGATTCTCCTGATATCATAGCACCATCATTATCAACCTGAAGTCGGTAGGTGTAATCAGACTTCAACTCTCCCACAGCATAATACATTAACTGATTAGGGCCATAAAACGGATGGAAAATCGTGTCGCCATTATCACCAACCACATAGTAAGCCTCTTGCTTGTTGTGAATGGTCATGGTATCAAAAACCAATGGGGGCAGGTCGTCGCTTGACGATTTGTATCCGATAAGCTGGGCATTTAGTTTGTAGGGGTAATTACTAGAATCGGGATTTTGGGCAATAATCAGAGCATTTCCTGGGCCAACAAATGCTTTGGTAATTTTTACCCATGTGGTATCACTAGCCACATCGGCTACGCCATAAACAACGGTAATATCCTGATAATCTGCATAAATATCAACATCAGTAGAACAACTAGAAAAGAATACAAAGAATACGAAAACGGCAAAAGTCCTAACAATCATTTTCATGTGATGGTTTTTAACTGGATAATAACGCACAAAAGTACATTTTATTCTTTGTGAGGGCGCATGTCTTTAGGTGGTATAAGAAAATTGAATATGAAAATTGAAAAAACTTAATCTAACGTCACTCCTGCTGAATATATTCAACATTCGGTGAATTCAATAAGTTTTAACCTAGAGGATAACTAATTTTGTATTCAAGTTTAAATCGTGTTAATTATGGAAAAATCTAAGTGGAATATCAATCACATTTCGGATCTAAAAGATACGGTAATTGTTATCACAGGAGCAAGTAGTGGATTGGGAAAAGAAGCTACTAAAATTCTTTCGAAAAAAAACGCCAACCTCATTATGGCGGTAAGAAACATAAAAAAAGCAGAACAAGTGGCTTCGGAAATCAAAAAACAACACCCTGATGCAAAGCTCGATATACGAGCATTGGAATTGGCTAGTTTAGAGTCTGTCAGGCGTTTCACCGATGGGGTTTTGGCAAATTATAATCGATTGGATATTTTGCTAAACAATGCAGGAGTAATGGCTTGCCCTTATGCCAAGACCCAGGATGGCTTCGAGATACAGATGGGAATCAATCACTTAGGGCATTTTGCCTTAACGGGCTTATTGATGCCTCTTTTACAAAGCACAAAAAACGCGAGAATAATAGCCACTTCAAGTATAGGACATAGAATGGGAAATATAGACTTTTCAGATTTCAACTGGGAAGGTCGAGTGTATAAACCCAACCAAGCTTACGCTGATAGTAAATTAGCCAATTTGTATTTTGCATACGAACTCTCTCAAAAACTAGGTGATAACAAATCTGGATTAAAAGTAACAGCTGCTCATCCCGGCTGGACAAGAACCGACCTTCAAAAATACACTTGGTACATGCGTGCTTTAAATCCTTTGTTCTCTCAAGGACCAGACCAAGGTGTTCTACCAACCCTGAGGGCGGCTTTTGATTCCAATGCCAATTCGGGAGACTATTTTGGTCCCTCTCGCTTTTTTGAGATGCATGGAAATCCTATAGTAGTTAAATCGAATGAAAAATCACACGATGAAAAAAGCGCAAAGCAACTTTGGGAAATCTCTGAGCAATTAACCAAAGTGAGTTACTAATGATGGGATTAGAAACACACTATCTAATGGGTAAATAGTGAGGCAGCGCAAAAAATTAGTTTCAGGAAAGGAATAAGCCTCGGTTTTGCACTCTTTTTACTAGGTTTGTACCTTTTCGGTGGTTTTTACACCAGTGGTTTACAACCTATTTTATAGCTTTAGAATCAATAACATAAAATTAGATAAAATGAAATTTATAAATTACAGCATCGCTTGGGCAAAAGGCGAACAATTTGAGGGTCTTAGCATTGCTATTGGTGGAATAATAGTGCTATTGGTTACCTTTCTGCTTTGGAAATTTGGCACTACTGAAAATGCCAAGTCACTGGTCACTCCTTCGCTGGTTTTGGGATTACTCTTTTCGCTTATGGGTGCTTATATGGTTTATTCCAATGGGCAGCGGCAAGTAGCTTTTCAACAAGCTTACGAACAAGATTCCAAGCAGTTTATGGTAGCTGAAAAAAAACGGGTTGAAGCATTTCAATTTATGTACCCTACCTCACTTGTTATTAGTGCCTTATGTTTTCTACTTACAACTATCGCTTTTGTTTTGAGTAAGAACCCAAATTTCCATGCTGTAGGAATTGTTTTATCTGTGTTTGGTTTGTCCTTAATCGTTATTGACTATTTTTCGAAAGAAAGAGCCGCTATTTATTATGAACAAATTTTGCAATATCTCCAATGAAACAAATCCTCGAAATAAAAAGTATTGATCAATTACATCGTTTAATGCAGATAGAGCCACCCTGCCATCCTTTGGTTTCTGTGGTAAGGCATGGTGAGCAAATGAATTTAAATTTTGCTAAAAATATGCGGGTTTACAATCACCTGTACTTCATTTCTCTAAAAGAATACATTCAAGGGGCATTTCAGTATGGCAGGAAATCTTATGATTTTCAGGAAGGCAGTTTGGTTTTTACACGGCCTGGCCAAGTTTCTGCAATTGAAGAAGACATTATACCTGACAAGGGGGGCTGGAGTATTTTTTTTCATCCGGATTTTATTCAACGGCATCACCTATCCAGAACAATCCAACAATTTTCTTTTTTTGATTATTCCATCAACGAAGCCCTGCATGTTTCTGAAAAAGAAAAAAAGTCTCTAACTGAGTTGGTGCTGAAAATTGAATACGAGCTAAATCAAAATATTGATCAACATACACAGACATTGATCATCCATAATATTGAATCGGTACTAAAGTACAGCCAGCGTTATTTCGACCGTCAGTTTTTAACACGCAAAATTCACCATCACGAAATTTTAGAACGCTTTGAGGTTTTTTTAACCAGTTATCTCGAAAAGAATTCACTAATAGATCATGGCATCCCAACTGTTCAAGCCTGTGGTCAGGCGATGAATATGTCGGGTAAATACCTCGGAGACTTGTTAAAAAAAGAAACAGGAAAAACCCTCAAGGAAATTATTTACCTGCACATCTTGGACAAAGCGAAAGTCAAACTTCTCAACTCCAGAGATTCCATCAGTCAAATTGCTTTTGATTTGGGGTTTGAATATCCTCAGCATTTCAGCCATCTGTTTAAAAAGAAAACAGGCATGTCTCCCAAAAAATACCGAGAAATCAATTAGCTGACCTTTCTGAAATACGCTGAATAACTAAAGTTGTTTTATTTTAGGGCAGCTTCTCAATATAATATTACCTTACGTATTGCTTTTCCCATTGCTCCATGAAGCACTAAAAAATGAAGCCCCTCATGTCCGGCCAACGATATAGAAAGTCTATTTTTGTTTTGAATCGGATTGGTAGATTTTTGGACTAATGCACCACTCGCGGCATAAATTTCATACGATGTCACCCCCCATTCGCTTTCCACAGACAGGCTGCCATGCGAGGGATTGGGAAATATTCGTAGAGAAAAATCATCTATAGACATTGTTTCGGTAAAAACACTAACTAGGGAACGAATACCCATAAGAACTGGAGTTTTGTCGGATACCTCATACATACTTTTAAACCGATCAATCTCGAAGGAAGAATATGAAAACATTTCTTCTAACCAACGGTTACTAACTGTTTGGTAATAAACCTTTCCTGTAACAGAAATATCCTCTTCAGCATTTGAAACAGGTATGTGATAATGAATGAGATCACTGCCAGAACCTTGGTTAGCTCCTATTTTATTAAAATCAGGATCTTCTGCTGCCTGACCAACAATTTTTGTAGTATCGTAACTTATGTGACTGGTATTAAATCCTTTGGGCGGTATACGGTTGTCTTTTAAGTGGATAGAGGCTCTTTCGAGCACCGTTGTCAAATCACCATTCACATCACCCATTACCATTTCATAAATCTGCACCTGATCAGATTGGGTAATGAGGTTATGGTGCTGTTCAAAATCAAGATTCTCATTAATCAGATTAAAATCTGAATCAGTCTTACCGCTATGAAAAAGTGTATCCCCCGTTTGACCTACGGCAATAAGCTCTACGAATACCCTGCGGCTGGGATATGATGTAGGCAGTTTATGACCTGCCAAATTGGTTACTTTTACATCAATATACAAAGTATCATCAGTACGCAATGTTTCTGTTAAATCAAGATTTAAACTATGTAACTGAAGACTTTTGTAGGTTCTGGCTAATGTGCTGTCGAAATGTACTTCATCGGCAGTTATTCCTAACTCATCCACGTGGTTACGCATTTGTTTTAACATAAAAACATTGGCACCAGCCAGATGATGCAGCCCATAAGGTGTTCTTCCGTCGAGAAAGGGGGGCATGGAGCTAATTTTCACCACATCTTGTATTTCAGGAATATGGCATGACGCACAGGACACCTCCTCTTCTGGAAAGTCTGAATTTTTCCACTCCTGGTAGGGCGACTGCTCAACAAACTCTCCACCTGTAGGTATACCATTTAAATCTAATGGATTGGTTATAAGCGTATGACATGATTCGCACAAGCGACTGTCACGAATGTGTTGGCTATAAACAGGACTGTATCCGGTATTATTAATCATGGGGTTTGAAAACGGAGCAAGATAAGGGCCGTAAATCTGTTTATTTCCGATCAGGAAGTTGCCCGACGAATTGCCCATAGAGGCAGCAGTAATCTGGTGACAAACAGTGCACGATGCGCCATCCATTGCGAGGCTATCAGCACGCATTTCTTCCAAGGTATAATGGACGGCGCCGTTGTTTAGGGCATTTATATTCCCCATAGGCGCATGACATCGGGTGCAAACAGTTTGTATTTCGTTAGCATATTGGGGATTTACCAATGTTTCATGGGAAACCTTAGCTTGCCAAAATGGATCTTTTGAGGCATTGCCCATCATGGAGGATCGCCAATCATTAACAATGGCTATCGAGCTACCGAGCTCGTTTACCTGTGCATTATGGCACAAAAGGCATGCGCCTGCCCCCGCAAAAAAATCGTTATATAAATCAGGAGGATCACCGATTAAAACCGAATAATGAGCATGCTTTAAATGAGGTGGGTATTGTGCGTTTAAGGATAGCAAACCAATACAAACCATGATCGTGATAAGTAGCGTTCTTTTCATTTTAGTCTTTTTGTAACTGGTTTATTATCCAGTTAATGCGAATTGCTTTTTGCTAAATCAAAAAATAAAAATAGGATGTTTATTTAACTCATGTTTCACATCGCCAATTCGATGTAAAGATATAAATTATCTTGGGCTGGCATATTTAGGTCTGCTGAAAGACTTAACCACTCTTCAAATTATTGCATTGCTCAGATGTATAAAAACCTCCAATTGTTTAAAAATAAATAATCAAATTTAAGCGGTTGATGCGTTTGACCAAATTCAACCTGAGCATGCAGACAAAATCGTTCATTCCAACTATACAGAAGGCTTGGCTTTGAGTGGCTTAGCCCAACACGAACTAAAACCCAATTGAGTGGGTGTTTCACAGGCTAAAGGTGGTTTTTTCAGCTCAGCCTGTTTTTTTGGGCTCAACTGAGCCTTAAACCCTATTATGTTAGCGATAGTTATACTTTAGTCTTCAAATTATTTCTTGTATATCGTCCATAATCCGATCTATTCTGAATCTGCTATTTGTTCATTAATTCAAATGGATTTACTTCAGGTTTTACTTTTTCATAAATCGTAGGAAAAGTTTTCTTTACATTGTATTTTTCTCTCATTTTATGCCAAAGTGAGTGATCAAACATGGCTTCAAACTCCTCTTCTGTGCTAAAGATATCTACATAAGTATGAAGAAAACCTCCCATATCTGCAATAATTTGTTCGACTTCCCTAACCTTAGCAATAGTTGGATACGTTTTATCACCATTTCGAATTGCTTTAGGCTCTCCATATATTCCCAAGTTGAAATAAAGTTTACTATCC
>CAYWNI010000161.1:0-7182 GCA_964459525.1 uncultured Lentimicrobiaceae bacterium
CAACAAGGGACAGGACTCTGGACTCGAAAGCATAGAAAACACTTCAGGGACAGTTTTACCTACCATAGGCATCATGGTTAAATTCTAATGAAATAGTTAGCCTACACAGGAGTTCCATTATTTTTAACTACTTTTGTTCTTTGAAAAAAATGACTATGGGGTAACAATTACCATACTTAAAATATCATCCAAAGCAGAGGAGGAACGCCCATGAGAGAAACGATTAAAATAGGAAGATTAAGATGGGTTCACATCAAAAGTCCTTCGGAAGAGGACTTTGAATTTTTAAGTAGCCGATTCCACTTTCACCAACTTGACATCGAAGACTGCCGACAAAAAAACCAAAGACCGAAGATTGACATTTACGACGATTACTATTTCCTCATCCTGCATTTCCCGGTATACGACAGACAAAACCAGTTTATAAAACCAAGCGAAGTAAAGATTTTCTGGGGCGAAGACTACATCATCACTGTTGGAAAAACACATTGGATGGTGGATCGTTTATTTGAAAACGCCCTGAAACAGGAAAAAGCAGGCATCGATTTTGAAGTAGGAACAAGTGATGCTTTGCTATACACAATCCTTGAACAGCTGATGACAGAATCGGTGGTATTGCTGCGCCGCGTGGGGCTTGAGCTTGAAATGATTAGCAGGGAACTCTTTGCCAACAAACCAACCCGCGTTATTCAACGGCTGTCGGTGACACGTAAAAACATTATTGCCCTTAATACCATGTACAAGCCCCAACTCAGGGTTTTCAACAAATTTGAGTCGGGTAGCGTTGAAGGATTTGCCCACAACATGGAAGACTATTGGGGTAATATTCTTGACTACTACAACAACATGTGGGACATGACTGAGGACTATGGCGAGTTAATTGACGGATTATCAACCACCTTCGACTCGATGCAGACTAACAAAACAAATGAAATCATGAAAATCCTTACCCTGATTTCGTCAATTATTCTGCCCCTCACCTTTTTAACCGGACTTTACGGGATGAATGTACTGCTGCCCTTGCAGGAAGACAACCATGCCTTCTGGATTATCGCTGTGATTATGATTTTAGTTGGTGGTGGAATGATTACTTATTTCAGAAGGAAAAAGTGGATGTAGTTGAGCCCGTCGACTTTTAAGCGTTTAGGCAAATCAAATTGAGATAGATATTACAGCAGAAATATAAAAGGCCATCCTAATTTAGAAGGCCTTTTTTTATACATTTATGCAACTTTAATTCACCACCAGCTTATTACTATAAATCTTCGTTCCCTGCTCCATGCGAACCAGGTAAGCACCTTTATCCCATGTAGAAACATCCAACTTCAGTTGATTTTGGTTCTCTTGAATGTCCTGTTTCCAAACCACTTTTCCTGACAGATCATTGATTTGCAAAGTAGCTTTGGAAGAAGAAACTGTTTTCCAATCTATGTGAACCAAAGTAGCAGATGGGTTGGGGTAAATATGCAAGGTAGCTGTTTCGGCAAGGAATTCATCCACCGAAGTATAGATATCTTTTTCATAGGCGGCCGTTAACAAACCTCTACCATGACTGGCTGCCAAAACCAAGTTATCGGCCTTACGTACTTTTAACATATCTACACGAACATTTCCCATACCCTCGTTGGCGATCGCCCATTCGGTAACTGGCTCGAGCAACGTATTGCTTGCCCACACACCCAATTCGGTGGCCAGCATAACTTGCCCATCATTTTCAGGGTGAAAAACCGCCCAGCGAATAGGCATGTCGGGCAGGTTGGTTTCCTTTTCTACCCAAGTGTTTCCACCATTGATGGTTAGCCAAACCGAAGAAACCCCATAATTGGAGAAAGTTACCAAGATAATATCTTCGCTACTACCCAGTGCAACGCATGAAATATTAGCGGTGGGAAATAAAGAAGAGCCGACTTCGGTGGCTACCGGAATATCATGGGCATTTTCAATTTTATACAACATCCCAGCTTGTGTGCCCACAAAAACATTTGTCGAACCCTCACTATATGGGCTAGCAGTAACGGCTGAAAAGGCCACAAGTGAATTCGTTCCCACATCAACGAGCCCTGAACTTACAGCATCGGGTATACCTTTAGCTCTAAGCAATTTATTGGCGTATTCACCAAAAAAGTCAGTGGCGTTAGCATATAGCGTATTAGAGAGTGAGTGATAATCGGCGGGACTAACAAAAGTACCTGATTCTCCACCAAAATTAACGCGTTGATTATCGTTGCGCCAAGTTGTGTAACTATTATAATATACTGAGGTTATATACACATTGGGCGCATCTTCATCCCAAAAACAAAAAGCACCATCACCTCCGTCTATCATATCGTTAATGCTCAATGGATTACCATCGTACTTAAGTGTGCCATTATCCTGTAGTCCGCCAATATAATCATCGAAGTTAGCTAATGGATGCATGGCACACGTGTAAAACTGCAAGGTGTTGTAGCCCTGATTTCGCTGGATAAATACCGGTGAGGTATAATTGGCTGTGTTAGTTAAAAAAATGCCGCCATCGCTGCTGAACAAAGCTTTTGAATATGAACCCGGCTGAAACTGAATGCAGTGCTGGTCGGCATGCACATAATCATCGCCACCTCCATAATACATCATTATCCAGTCACTAATTTTGTTCCAAGTCATTCCAGCATTGGTCGATTTCCAAAGATCCAGACCTCCCGAATACAATATATCTGGATTCAGTGGGTCTACTTTCAAAACAAAAGCATGCCAAGCTAAAGTTGACCAATCGTTAACCGGATAAGGAATCCATTCCCAAGATTCACCACCATCGTTTGATTTAACCATATATCGACCACGATAATAAGCAAACCCGTCTTCGTAACCTGCTGCAAACTGCGCATAAACCCTGTTGGGATTGGTAGGCGAGGAGGCCACCAAAGTACGGGCTGGGATATTATAGTACGTTTCGTTGGTAATAATTGTGTTGTATTCGCCATAAATCGACCAGCTTCCGGTTGTTCCAGCATCTGAATAAAGAATGGTAGCACCACCTTTTCCGTCCAGGTTTTCCATCGTTCCAACAAATATCCGGCCTTCCGAACTGATCTCAATGTCAGATGGAGTATATGGCTTACCAGGTGCATTGGCAATTTCAGGCAGCACCTGCTCCCATGTTGATCCGCCATCAGCCGAGCGATAGAGGCCATCGGTGGGGTAACTCTGGAAATCGTTTCCTTGGTAAACGCCCGAAGCTACGCAGGCATACACCACGCTAACGCCATTTTCATCGCGTACAGCTATATCGGTAATGTAGTCGAAATTTTCGGAAGATGACAGCAGTTCCCAGCTGTCGCCGCCATCGCTGCTTTTAAAAATCCCTACACCAACACCCGACGACTCACGGTAAATAACGCGCGCTGTTTGTGCCTCACCGGTGCCCACATAAAAAACTTCGGTGTTGTTGGGATCGTAAGCCATAGAACTAATGGCCAGGTTAGGCCAGAAATCGCCAACAGGCTCCCACCACGAATCCAAATTGCTAATTTGATAGTTGATCCACAAGCCACCTGTAACACCACCAGCCCAAACTGTTTCGTAGTCAGGGTCGTTCGGGTCGAACATCATCATACGGGTACGTCCGCCCATCATGGCATCGGTTCCCTCCCACTCAACAAGAGGAACATAACTAGCTGTGGAAGTACCACTACGCTCAAGACTTTGTGTCGCGAGATATGATTTGTAAAGTGATTTCTTTGGAACAAGTCCTGTTTCGGGATTCATGGTCATGATGTATTCCTGAAAAGCAGCCATATCTGGCTGATCAGGAGACTTTTCCTTTTTGGTATTTTCTTTAGAAACCCACGGGAGTTTGTTAGCCCTTTGCAACAATTCCTTTTCGTAAGCCACGCGTTGGTTTTCTTTAAAATCTATCAAATAATATCCGCCAAAAACGGCAATTAGAATTACTGCAACAGCAGCAATCAGGATGCTTTTATTCAATTTCATAAAATCTATATATGGTTTATGTATTTACATTGACAATATTAAAGTTTAAGATGTTGCAGACGACAAAAGTTTAATTGATTGCGAAACTGCATCATACACAGGAATGGCTGACACAACATCCTTTTGCAGACAGTAATCCACGTCCTTTTCAAAACCCTTTTCTATTAGTAATTTACCGTGCACGGAATTTTTTATCATGTCGACATAACCATGACCAGAGTGGCTATTGCAAAAAAGAAGGGTTTGGGTAAGGTCGCAAACCTGAGCTGAATTATTCCGTGTAAGCAGGCTGGCAATATATCCAGCACAAAAAGCGTCATCCATTGAAAACCTACCGTTTGTACCTGAGCATAAAAACACAATTTCTTTTTCATGACGCAAAAAATCGGCAACAGCTCTCGCATTAATAAAAGAAGCCAAAATTACTTGTTTCGCAGTTTTTGCTTTGGTTATGGCACGGGTTCCATTGGTAGTGGACATGATTAATGTTTTATGCTCAACGCTTTCCGTGGAATATTCAAAGGGTGAGTTGCCCAGATCGAAACCAGGAATAATACCTGCGCTACGTTCGCCACACAACAAGACCCGATCATGGTCAAATTTCTTTCGGTATGCCAATGCAGCATCTTTATCTTCAAACGGGAAAATTTCTCTTGCACCATGAAGCAAGGCTGTAATCATGGTAGAGGTAGCGCGAAGTACATCAATAACCACCACAACGCTTTGGCTATCAATGTGCATTAAGGAAGAATCGACAAAGGGAATTGTTACCAGTTTCATCTGGTAAAATTACGGTGTTTTGCTTACAAATGGGTTTGCACCGCTATTTTTATATTGGCATTATTTGGTTAACGCCAACCCTTCAATGGCAGAGGAGTCGTCGGGACGATTTAGCAAAGCTTTAATAAACAAAACCCTGGCCTTACGCAGCTCTCCCATTTTAAGCTGCGTCCAAGCTGTCATCATCACAATATCGTAGTCAAACGGATAGCGATTAAGTAATTTTTCAAAAACCTGAAGTGCTTTTGCATAATCAAATCTGCCGTAATAAATCATGCCAAGCCTGAAATTGGCTTGGCTGTTTTCGGGATCAATCTTCAGGATGTCGTTGTAGTGTTTTTCAACCTGAGTCCAGTTGCCCATAGCTGCCGCAGGGTTCACAATTCCCAAACGCGCCTCTATGGACATGGGGCGCAAGTAAATGCTTTTTTGATAATAAGGAACCGATTCGCTGAACAAGCCTGATAGATAATACAACCAACCAAGCCGTAAGTTTATTTCATAAGAATCTTCCTGATATACTGATTTTAAAGTTGTGATGGCTTCTTCATAATCCCCAGCATTTTCCTGCACATAAGAGTCAGAAAATGCTTGAATTAGATCCCCTTCATTTTGAGCGGTAACGATCCCTACAACACCAAAAAGCACAGCAAATACTGCAACTCTTAAAACTTCCATGTTATTCCTCCTATGACATTTTGAATTTGGTAGGCAAATGTACTGGTTTTATCATTCTCATACTCCTCAAGATCGTAGGTTATATAACCATCAAACGAAACGTACTGATAGCGCAGATTAAACTCCAAATTAGCCCAAGGGATAACCATTAACGAAAGTCCTATACGGTAATTTGTTTTATCAGCCTGATTATATACAAGCATGGCATCAACAGAACTGGCATTGCTTTGATTACCAACAGAAAAATCTGCTTCCAACCATGATTGTCGGTACAGCCTATGCCCTAGCGATTGCCGGAACATGCCTCGGTTTTCATTGCCCCCAGGCCATTGTTGTATAAACCAAGAAACTTCAGTAGAGCCATAAAAATCGGTTCCATATCCAATATAATAAAAGGCACTGAGGCCTAGCTGGCTTTGCCTTAATCCGTTTAAAGAGGAGAAAACACCGGAAAAACCAAAAGTCATTGTGTTGTAGTCTTTTTCAAGCCTGAAACCGTATAAGTAATTTACAAAACTGGTGTCCTTTCTGGTCACTTGAAAGGTTAAATAGTCGGCACTCATAAACTCAACATCTCCCGTAATCCTGTTATAAGAACTGGTATCGGTAACCGTATTGATTTCAACATCTGTTTCAATCAAATCAGTTTTTACAGTTAACATATTGGCAAACAATGCTCCCGACCAGCTGTTTTCAAATTGAAACCTCAGCTTTAGGTAAAACTCATTTTGCAAAAGCTGATTTTCATAGGTGTTTTCAAAGAGCTGTTTTTCCTGACTAAAAGTACGCTGAAAGCCATACACATCGTATTCTGTTAACATTTTTAAAGAGGTTTCATAATATTGAACGCGGGTTTTTTTATCAATTAGCAGATGTGTATAACCGAAATACAAGCTCGTAACAGGAGATAAATTCAACTGCAATCCCGCAAACCAAAACTGTTTATCGCCATACAACACTTGCTGCCCGAAAATACTGTCTTCACCTGGAAGGTACAAATTGCTGTTTAACGAGAAATTATTGGAAAAAGAGACGCCCGCACCCGTGTTTAGTGTTTCTAAAAACTTGATTTTTCCGGCAATGGTAGAAGCAGTAGCTTTATTAAATTGCTTTGACAGCTGGTAGGCTTTTTGGTTTTTACCCAAAAGCTGATACACACCGTAAAGATAAGTTTGGGCAGTGGGGTCTTTTTCATTAAAAAAAAGCGCTTTTTCATATTGGTTGGCAGCTTGCGGCAATCGATTTGTTTCGTAATAAGCAATCCCCATTCGCATTCTAAGATAATAATAATCAACATTATGTTTCAATGCCTTATTGCCCACTGCAATTACCGTTGCCCAATCCTGATTAAGATAGGCGTTAAGCGTTACAGAGTCGGCTCTTTTATAATCGCTTCGCCAAAACAGCTGTGCCTGAACCGATCCTCCAAACAAACATACCAGTATCAGCGTTAAAAATCTTGCTTTATTCATGTTAAAAGACATGTTATTTTTGACGCAAAGCACGAATCTGCTTCTTATCAGTTGTTACCTCAAAAATACTGATCCCCAAAGCATTAAACTCAAGCTTAAACCCATATTCCTTCAGGATTGTTTTACCAATTCCAAAACGAGCCGCCGAAGTCAGCACTACTTTACGGTGTGTCATCAAGTCGTCGAAATGCTCATAGGTTATGCGGTATTCGGCTTTGAGAAATTTATAAAAATGAATCGTAAATTCCTGTACAGTTTTCATTATTTTATTGGGTAACAACGA
>CAYWNI010000162.1:0-7177 GCA_964459525.1 uncultured Lentimicrobiaceae bacterium
TCGTGGACTGTTGTTCGTGAATCGTGGATCGGATGGCGGTAAAATAGTAACCCTGATAGGATTTAAAATCCTGTCAGGGTTTTTTTATCAAGCCCAGCACTGTTCATCCAAATCCGCTAAACTCGGCTGTCTATCCTTCTCCCCCGATGTCATGTCGAAGGAGGCACGACTGAGACATCTCCTGAGCAATAATGCCAAAACCAGAGACCCACCACAGGGGCAACCTTTTTTTCAGGGGATTTCTCTTTCCGCAGCCTACGCTACCGCGGCGGCTGCTCCTATCGAAATGACAGGGTAGTGTTTTGGGGTAGTACTGCATGCTTCAGGTAGGTCTCACCGCTCCCTCCGGTCGCTTTGTTCGAAATAACAGGGGTGGTTTCTTAGGTTTGGGTTACGCGCTAAATCCATATTCTATTCGCAGCAGAACCCCTCAAACCATGTTGTCATGTCGAAGGAGGCACGACTGAGACATCCCCTGAGCAATAATGCCAAAACCAGAGACCCGCCACAGGGGCAACCTTGTGCCTAGGGGATTTCTCTTTCCGCAGCCTACGCTACCGCGGCGGCTGCTCCTATCGAAATGACAGAGTGGTTTCTTAGGTTTGGGTTATGCTCTAAATCAATAGTCTATACATGTTTGCCTCAAAACAATCCCCGATCCACTATCCACGAAAGACGATCCACGAAAGACGATTAGTCTATCTTTCGTGCTTGAAATGCATTAACAAAAAGAACCGTTCCCAGACTGTCGTAGCCTTTGAAGATGTCTGTTCCAGAATGCTTCAGGGTTTCTTTTCTAAACCCAATCATCGTTAGTGCGGCATCATAAGATTTATCGTTAACGATAGATTTGGTAGACACATTGTCTTCCTTGGGAATCACTTCGACGTTGGACAACGTAATGGGCAAACGTCCTGTAGTGACGAGCTCATTCATTTCCTTGCGTACACGATCCACTTCGTCGGGGCGACAAATATCAAATACTTTAATGTCTGCTTTTTTCCAATCGGGATGTCCGGTAATGATAAAGCTCAACAATATCAGCAAATTGGCATTCTCAGTGTCGGCACTCGAGATCCAAACATGGATACCATTCTTGTATTTCAGCTCACGGCGACTGCTGCAAAGGATGAGCACATCAAAACTACCGGCATTTACCAACGAATAGTTTTCGATAATAAATTCCAGGTTGCTGTCTTTCTCCTTGTCGTACTCAAAAATCACCATGTTGTTTTCCATTCCCGCAATTCCCGGAATTTGAATGGCTTGCGCAATGGCCGATGTATAAGAAGGCGAAATAATGGTGTCGACATACACATGGCTGTCTCGGCGACGAACAATCTGGTTTAATTTCTGCAACTCCTCATCGGCTTGCTGCGTGGTGGCTTTTGAATAATAGCCTTCGATGCGATGCAAGTAGGTGCCAAATCCGTATTTGTACGAAATCCAATCGAGTAGTTTAAAGGCTTTATCGCGGTCGAACGAATCTTTTGAAATACAAATTGCACTCGGACGCCATTCGCTATACGTTTTTGCACTGCTTTTCTTCTGCAAAAAGACCTGTAGGTTGCGGTTAAGTTGGAAAATGGCGTTTCCAAAAACAGATGCAAATCCTTTGCGGTATTTGTGGTAATAGTTCAAATACAAATAAATGCTTGTCATGCCGGCAAAGGCCATCAAAGCGTATGGCGTATTTATTTTAAACATCACCCAGATGGACACCACAAAACCAATAAGCGAAAGGTACCAACGCGATTTGAACGAAGGCCGGTACGAAGGCGACGATCCGAAATGATTTAGAAACGAAATAAGACATAAAGCACCGTAGGTCACCATGAAAAACATGGAAATAACTTCGGCTACGGAGTTTACATTTCCCATAGCGACAAACACGAAAGCTATGGCAACCGTAATCAGCGAGGCGTTTACGGGCTCACTGTCCTTGGCACGTCCTTTCGACAGCCAACGATTAAGGCCTTTTGAGGGAAAAGCCTTGTCCATAGCCAAAGCCTGCAAAGTACGTGGCGCCACCATAACCGATCCCAAAGCCGATGAAATAGTAGAGGCAGCCAGTCCGAGCGGAATGATGATAGCCCCCTGAAGTGCAATTTCGGCCATGATAAGCTGGTTGTTTGTTAAGTCTTCAGGACTTGCCGACATGGCCAGCTTGTAGATGATAAACATGTAAATAACCATTCCGATAAAGGTAGCCGACACCGTACCAATAGGAATTGATTTAGACGGGTTTTTCAAATCACCCGACAAACCAACACCTGCGGTCATGCCCGTAAATGCAGGGAAAACAATGGCAAATATGAAGAAGAAGTTGTCGGAGTTACGAAACTCGGCACTCAACAAGTTAAAATTTTGCTCACCTGCATACTCGGTATGTCCCAAAAAAAACATGACCAACGAAACAGCAAGCAAGGCCACCACGCCATAAAGCGCTTTAACACCCAAATTAGCTCCTTTAGTAAGTATCAACACAGCTAATATAGCCATAGAAGGCAGGCTAACCACCTGTCGGGGCAAATCCATACCGTACGACTCACGCATGAAATGAAAGAAAAACTCAAACGCTTCGGTAAAAGCAATGATGTAAAAAGCAACGCTGATGGCCTGCGACAAATACAAAGCAATGCCAATGGTAGCACCAATATTCAGCCCAAACGACCTGGAAATAATAAAGTACTCACCCCCGCCTTCAACCCGTTTGTTGGTGGCAATTTCAGAGATAGCCAGAGCCGTGGGTATGGTAACCAAATGCCCGAGAATGATAATACCAACTACTCCCCAAAAACCTACAGACCCGACTGCAAAGCCGAACCGTAAAAAAAGTATAGCACCCAATATGGTGCTGATGGCAGTAAAGAAAACCGGAGCAGTTCCGAACTTCTGTGAGAGATTTTTTGTAGACATTTTTTTAGTTATTCGTGTGTTCGTGGGTCGTGAATCGTCAATCGTCAATCGTCAATCGTCAATCGTGGTTCGTCAAAAAAAATCCCTTCGCTCGTCCGCGTTTGTAACGCGGATACGCGGATGTCATATTTTCATTCGCTCGTCCGCGTTTGTAACGCGGATGTCATATTTTCATCCTAATTCGTGATTCGTGATTCGACAAAAAAAATCAATTTCATTAATCGAGAAATGCTTACAACTTAAGTCACTTTCCCCCTAGTAACTTCTAACTTTTAACTTTTTAACCCTTAACTTGTAACTCTAACTTGTAACTCTAACTTGTCACTAGTCACTTGTCACTAGTCACTTGTCACTCGTCACTCGTCACTTGTCACTTGTCACTTGTCACTTGTCACTTGTCACTTGTCACTCGTTACTTTTAACTTTTAACTCGTAACTTTCACCCCCCCCCCTCAAAACTACTTATGTACGTGTTTAATAAACTCCTCTACTTCAGGCACACCTCCTTGATAAACCAGATAGCCATTGTAAGGCTCGCGTGTAGTAATTTCATCATTTACAGGAGTTAACATCATTTCTTTCACTTTAACAGGATCGTCGGTTTGTCCTAAAATCCAACTTAGTTTCACCCAGGCCACTTCGGGAAGCATGTTTCCGGCAGGGATAATGCCCTTAGCCATCATATCGCGTCCAGTATCATACACAAACATGTGCACATAACCCCAGATGGTTTGCAGGGTCATAAACATATGCACGCCTTTGGCATGTGCCCGCTCAATGGCAGGATACAACTCCTTGTTTACATGGCCAAGTCCTGTGCCTACAAAAATAATTCCTTTGTATCCTTTTTCTACCATCGCGTCCAACACATCGGGGCTCATGGCAGGATAGTAGTACAACATGGTAACTTTATCGCTAAAATAAGGCAGTATCTGCACGTTTTTATCCTGACGACGTTTGTTGTATTCTTTTTTTATCGGGTTGATAGACTTCCTGCTGATCATAGCCAGCGGAGTATCGCCGATGGTGCGGAAGGTGCTGCGGTATGAAGAGTGCATTTTACGCACACGTGTACCTTTGTGCAGCAGGCCATACTCATCGGAAGTGGGCCCAAACATACACACCATCACCTCAGCAATATCAGATTCGCCGGCAGCTTTCATGGCATGCATCAAATTTAGCGCGGCATCAGAACTGGGTCGGTCTGAAGACCTTTGCGAGCCAACCAGCACAACAGGAACAGGCAGGTTCTGACACATAAAAGTAAGTGCCGCACCGGTATGATGCAAGGTATCGGTACCATGACCAATAACAATACCGTCGACACCTTTTTCAATTTCTTTTCCAATGGCAATGGCCAAGGCTTTATACTGCGTAGGCCCCATGTTTTCGCTAAAAACAGCAAACACTTTTTCGGTGTCGAGGTTGCAAATATCAGCCAGTTCGGGCACAGCACCATACAATTCGCCAGGCGAAAAAGCAGGAATTACCGCACCTGTGCGGTAGTCGAGGCGGCTGGCAATGGTTCCTCCGGTGCCAAAAAGTTTTACTTTCGGCAAACCGGGCGTATACGGGAACTGCTTTTCAGGAATTTTATAATTCGCTTTTTTATAGCCAGTTTCTACCATGCTACGAATGGTTTTCACATCAATACCAATATTATAACCGGTAATAATTTTAACCACAATATGCTGATCGTCATCATTTTCTGATCGAGGCAACACCGTACCCTCAAACATACCACGCGTGGTATCAACTTTGGTTGTTCCCCACACCCTGACCTGGTATTTTTTTAAAACTTCGAGTGCTTCGCCTTTATAACCTTGAAATATATCGTTGTCCATTACTCTTTTTTTGACGTTGGTTTGGTCATCTCTGTGATGTAACCTTAAATCTGTTTACTTAATTCGGCCATGTTTACATTACCAAGAGCCTGCTTACGCAACTGCCCCAGCACCCAATGCCGCATATTATCCTGATCAATTAAGGTTTTCCCGTCTTTAAACTTGGCGGTAAGCATCGGGATCTTACTCTCAATATCCTTTACTGAAACCTTTTTAAAACCAATACTTTCGAGTATTGAGTGGAAATCCATCTTGGGATGTTCTATCATTTCCTGAAGCATACTTTCGGCCAATTCAAGATGGATTTGCTGCGCTGACAAAAACGCAAACAAATCAAAAATCCGGTTATAATCGAGCGGATCAGGTCCGCTAAAATGAGTTTCGGCAAACTTCAACCGATGACCCAAAAAGGAAGCAGCAAATACAGGCTTTATCTTCAATTCTTCGACCAACCTTTTAAGTAACGTGAACAGGTTTTTTGAAAAAATATAGGTGTACACATCTTCGTTTACCCCCCAATTTATCAGCTGCTTGTACGATTCAATAATGTCCTCAGGCAGGTTCTTGCTCAACGAGGTGATATACGCATCTTCGAGCGGAATGGGAGCAGAATCGGTGTCAGGATACATGCGGTCGGCACCAGGGAGCACGCGCTCAAAAATGGTGGTGCCATCGGTTAATGCTTTCCTGGTTTCGGGCGGAACACCCTGAAACGCCATCTGACAGCGTTCTTCGATGGTTTCAAAAGCGGTTTGCATGTCAGCCTCAGGCCCCCAAATAATAATCTGGGCATCCATATCGGCGGCTTTCACTTGCTTCTTCAACTCACCCCACACTTTTTCGTCAAGCACTGGCTCAAGGGCTTCGCTGTGGTGCATATTTGGTTTTTCGAGACAGGCAATTACTTTTAGCCGATCTGATATTTCGTTAGCAAACGACTGTCCGGGTTGGGTAAAATACGACATCGCACCAGCAAATCCAGGCAGGTTTACTACCATCACCCGTTCTGTACCTTCAGGCAGGTTTAGTTTTTTTAAAACCTTGCCGGTAACCCATTGCCGTGAGGCTCTCCACGTTTCAACATCAGCCACCTGGCCTTTAAGCATTTCGCGGATTTGCAGCAAGGACCATTGCCTAAACACTTCGTTGTGTGTAAGTTCAGGAATCCACTTGGTGTGGGCAACGCCTTTTATTTCAACGCGTGTTCCGCCTTTACAGCTCACGTTAACATCTTGGCGACCAGCACCAATACCTGTCCTCACCTTGCCTGTGCTGCGGTTCAAAAAACGAATATAATCACAAGCCTGACGAATTTCGTCGGGGTTTTCGCAATCGGGATAGGTAACGGTTTCGATGAGCGGCATGCCCAAGCGGTCGGTTTTGTAAACCCTAACGTGGCCTATATCGCTGATTTCACGACATGAATCTTCTTCAATGCTCAACTGAATGAGTCTGATTTTTTTGTGCGGCAGCTCAAGTTCTCCCTCCACACCCAAAATGGCTGTGCGCTGAAACCCGGTGGGAATGCTGCCATCGAGGTATTGTTTACGCGTGATGTGCACTTCGCCAACCACGTTGAGCTTCGACAAAAGTGAAATCTCGAGGGCTATTTCGAGGGCTTCACGGTTGATAGGAAACGGGGGCGTATCGTCGACTTCATATGTACAGGCATTTTTGTTGTTGATGCGGTACACAATTTCCTTGCGGGTACGAAACTCCATCAATGCTGTGCCATCATATACGCCAAGTTCGCTGAGCGTTGGGCGCATGTGTCTTACCAATTCAGCATCAAACTCATCGTGACGGTGATAAACCCCTGCCGGGCAATGACAAAAAAGCTTTTCTTTGGTAAGCAACTGCTGATGCACCTCCAAACCTGCCATAAAACCAATACGGCTGTAGGTGGCCTGTGTTGCCTGCTGTCGGGGCACATAACCCACTAACTGCTTGCTATTATCGTAATTACGCTTAGGATCAATATTCATGTTGAGGCATTAAAGTGTGGAATTCAAAAAAGTTCAAATGTAACACAATTGAGACAAAAAACAGAACCAAAATAATTTAAAACGGTTCAAAAAAACAGATGTCAATCAGCGCTTTTACTACTTTTGTGAAAAATTGCCAAGACATGGGTAGCCGATCCATTTTTAGTTTTACCAGCCGAACCTGTTTAAAAACAGGTCTGGTTTTTTTTATGATGGTTCTTTTGCTGCCCGCTGCCTTTGCACAAAAAAAATCAAAAGTCATTATCGAACAGGCCGATGCTTTTAAATTTGATGAAAATATAAACAAGGACGTCCAACGGCTCATTGGTGATGTGATTATCAGACAAGATTCTACCTTGTTTTATTGTGATAGCGCTTGGTTAAACGATCAACAAAACAGCTTTGAAGCCTTTAGCAATGTGCACATCA
>CAYWNI010000163.1:0-7081 GCA_964459525.1 uncultured Lentimicrobiaceae bacterium
CTTGCTTTTTTAGTAAGCAGCAGCCTGATGGCTCAAGACTTTGAGTACGTTGGGGTAAAGAAGTGTAAAATGTGCCATAACAAGCCTGCAACAGGGGCACAATACAAACAATGGTCTGAAACACCTCACGCTACAACCATGGATAGGCTTGTAGGTGAAGAAAAAAACGACCCTAAATGTTTGAAATGTCACTCCACAGCTGGTGGTGTTGATCCTGATTTGATCATCTCATTAACCGTTGAAGAAGGTGTTTCATGCGAATCATGTCATGGCCCAGGAAGTAAGTACTTTCCAAATTCCATCATGAAAAGCAGAGAAAAATCACTTGCCAATGGCATGATTATTCCTGATGAGCAAACCTGCTTGTTATGCCATAACGAAGAAAGCCCCCATTATAAAGGCTTTAACTACGAAGAATACAACGCTAAGATAGTTCACCCAATTCCAGGGAAATAGTATCTGAGAGTGGGTTTATTCTGGCTCGCCACCAATAACAAACATTGTTTACGGTGAGCCAAAATTAACCCACTTTTTTTGTGCCTGCAAAAATAGCAGAACAACCCATTTTACCAGTTCTATAGAAAGACCAAAATTTACTGAAAAAGCACTTCTTCTCTAACCAAAATAGTTGAAACTATGAAACTACCAAAATCTTTTTACAGTTGGACAACCATCTCAGGAGCAGCACTGGCCTTTATTAGCTTGATACTAATTATTTTTATGATGCTTATTTCCCTAGTCTTCGACAGGGGCGATGCCTATTCAGGGCTGGTAACTTTTATTATTTTACCGGTTTTTCTTGTTATAGGACTATTAATGATTCCTTTAGGAGCTCTGCGTAAGCTAAAGAAGAAAAAAAATTCCTCATCCGACGATCTTGAAAAACTACCTATAATCAATTTGAATGATCCAGGACAGCGAACAGCTGTATTCATATTTGTGTTAGGCAGCACTGTTTTCCTCTTGCTAAGCGCCATTGGCAGCTACGAGGCTTTTCATTATACCGAATCAAATGAATTTTGCGGAACGCTTTGCCATAACGTTATGGAGCCTGAGTATGTAACCTACCACGGATCAGCTCACGCCCGCGTAAATTGTGTTGAATGTCATGTTGGTAGTGGTGCCGACTGGTATATGCGGTCAAAGCTTTCTGGGCTATATCAGGTTTATTCAGTTTTAACAAAAGCATACCCCCAACCCATCGAAACACCCGTACACAGCCTAAGGCCTGCGCGCGAAACCTGCGAAAAATGTCACTGGCCGGAGAAATTTTACGACCCGAAACTGGTTACGAACCGACACTTTCTGGCTGACGCAGAAAATACTGAATGGGACATCACCTTACTCGTAAAAACTGGCCCTAAACACAATGCCCACGGCCAACAGGAAGGTATCCATTGGCACATAAATCCTGATGTGAAAATTGAATACCTGCCAGTATCAAAAAAACGCGACACAATCGGACTAGTTGTGTATACAAACCTGAAAACCGGGAAGGTAACTACTTACCAAGACCCAAATCTTGAACAGGAAATTCCAGAAAATCACACGGACATGCTCCGAACTATGGACTGTTTAGATTGCCACAACAGGCCATCACATAATTACCTGAGTCCGTCAGTATTTTTTAATCAGGCTATGACTGCAGGTATGATTTCTAGAACGCTTCCTGAAATAAAACTCGTTGCAATGGGGTTATTGCAGAAACCTTACGCAACGAAAGACAGTGCTATGCTAGGAATAAAAAAAGGTATTATCGATTTTTACGAAACTGATTATCCTGAAATATTTCTGAACGAAAAGGAAAAAGTAAACCAGGCCATTGCGACATTGCAGGAAGGATATGCAAACAATATTTTTCCATACATGAAAGCCAATTGGACGCAATACCCAAACTTTTTGGGACATATTGAGTCAAACGGCTGCTATCGCTGCCACAATAACTCATTCGAAAGTGAAGAAGGTAGGGTAATTTCAAAAGACTGTAACTTGTGTCACGACATAAAAGCACAGGGCATGCCCGGTTTTATGGATTACGCACACGGCGACAGTGCTCTGTTCTTTCAGCATCCTGTTGACATTGGCTTAGGATGGCAGGACATGAACTGCTACGACTGCCACATGGAATTGTATTAATGCAAATAGTGTGATCAGGAATCAGATTACAGTAAAAGACTAACCCCTTTTACTAATCTGTTCGAGCATAGATATACTACCCACTTTCAACAGCTTATCATCGGTTTGGATTATACCTTCCTGACCAAATTCCTTCATTATCTTGGCGGCACTCTCTTTAGACATACTGGTCATCTCGGCAATTTCCACAGTGGATAAATCCATCTCAAACACCTGTGATTTATAAATATCCCGCGACAAATACAAAAGCACATCAGCAATTCTACCTCGACCATTTTTCTGCGATAAACGGAGCAGCTTGTCCATATAAAAAATCTGACGTGTTTGCGTATGCTTTAGGTACTCGTCCCAAAAGTGCTGATTAGAGCGGAGCGTTTCAACAAACACGGCACTATCAATTAAACACACACTCGATTCGCGGATGGCCTTTAGGGTATAATGGTGGCGATTGTTTACAAACAAACCTGTGCCACTTATAAAATCACCAGGCACCACAATGCGGAAAAGCACGTTTTTCTCCTCCCCTTCTAAATACATTTTCGCCAAACCTTTTGCAAATGAGATAACATGCGTGCAGGCTGTTCCTTGTTTGATAATTGTTTCTCCAGGATGGTATACTACCTCCACCCGATATTTATCAATCTCAGCAAGCTCATCCGCCGACAAATACGCAAACATCGGCGATTTAAAAGCGCATCCTACACATTTATACTCATTATGTATTTTAGACATGAAATAGATTCTATTTAAAAAAAACTTGTCCTAACCAATTATTGTATGATTTTGATTTGTCAAAAATAGAAAAATTAGCTAACCCTAAAGTTGGCGCTCAGGCGACTGAGAAATCGAAAAAAGCCATACCCTATGAGTCGTTTCATTTTCTAACTTTGTCGTGATGAATACTTATCCCGACCATTTTGAACAAAAAATCGGTTTCGACCGAATAAGACAGCACGTTTCTAACCTGTGCATCAGCAGTATGGGAGTGCGCATGGTCGAAAAAATCAGCTTCTCAACCAAGGCAGAAACCATTCAAAAAATGCTCGATCAGGTGATGGAGTTTGTTAAATTGCTAACTATGGGGAAGGCTTTTCCGGCACAGGACTATTTGGATTTAAGACCAGCCTTACGGCATACTGTAACCCCCGGAAGCTATATCGAGCTGGAAACGCTCGTCGACCTTAAAATGGTTCTAACCACCCTAAATGAGATAGCTCAATACAGTAAAAACCTGAACAACAATGACTATCCTGAGCTAACAAACTTAATCAGCACAATTACAGTACCCACTATTTTACTTGAGAAAGCAGAGGAAATTGTTAATGAAAAAGCTGAAATAAAAAGCAATGCATCACCTGCTCTTGCCGAAATTAGAAGTGAAATAGCCACCTTAGAGCGACAGGTTTTGCGCGAAACAAAAAAAGCTTTCGAGTCAGCGAAAAAGTCAGGTTGGGTGCCCGATAATAGTGAGATTACCATACGCAATGGCAGGGCTGTTATTCCGCTCAACGCATCCGACAAAAGGGCTATTGGCGGCATAATTCACGATGAATCAGCGTCAGGACAAACCGTTTTCGTGGAGGCTACTGTTTCATTTGAGATAAATAACAGAATAAAAAAACTGTTTGGTGAGGAACGCCGAGAAATTATAAAGATTCTTACCAAATACACAGACCTGCTGCGTCCATATATTCAAGAAATTGGTAATGCAATCTGGTTGTTAGGTGTAATTGACTTTATCAGAGCAAAGGCGCTTTTCTCGATAAAAATCAAAGCGAACGCTCCTATAATCGCAATAGATATGCAAATGGAATGGAAACAAGCCATTCATCCTTTGCTATTTCTTGCACATCAGGAACAGAATAAATCGGTTATACCGCTCGATATGAGCTTAACGCCTGAAAATCGGATTTTAGTAATCTCAGGTCCAAACGCTGGTGGCAAATCTGTTTGCCTGAAAACCACAGGCTTGCTCCAGTATATGCTCCAATCTGGCTTTCCCGTGTCAGTCTCTCCCGATAGCCGATTCAGACTATTTAAGCAAATTTTTATCGATATTGGTGACGAGCAATCGCTAGAAAATGATTTGAGCACCTATAGCTCACATCTGCTTAACATGAAGTATTTTCTGCAAAATGCCAACAAAAACACACTCATTTTAATCGATGAGTTTGGCACAGGAACTGAACCTCAACTGGGTGGTGCTATTGCCGAAGCTACATTGCAAGAACTCAACCAAAAAAGGGCTTTTGGCGTAATCACCACGCATTACACCAACCTGAAAGTGCTTGCAGAAAGAAGTTCTGGATTGATGAACGGAGCTATGTTGTTTGACTCAAAGGAAATGCAACCATTGTATTTGCTACAAACAGGAAAACCGGGTAGTTCGTTTGCCTTTGAAATTGCCCGAAAAATCGGGTTTCCTGAACATGTGCTTAATCTGGCTAAAAACAAAAGTGGAGGCAAATTGGTAAAATTCGATGAACAGCTTCAGCAGCTCGAAATTGACAAAATAGCCATAGAAAAGAAAAAGAAAAAACTGTCTTCAGACGACGAACACCTCTCTGTTTTAGTGGAAAAATACAAGGCTCTTTTTGAAGAGCTTGAAAAATCGAAAAAACAAATAATTGGAGAGGCACAGAAAAAAGCAGTTAGTATTATTGAGGAGTCGAATAAGAACATTGAAAAAACAATACGTGACATTAAGGAAGCTGGTGCAGACAAGGAAAAAACCAAACTCTTACGCGAAAATCTTGAAAACACAAGAAAGGGCTTAATTGCCGAAACAGAAGCAAAACACGCTTCAACACGACAACTCCCAAAAACGAAAAAAAGAAAAGAGAAAAAACCGGAAAATCTGATTCAAAATTTACCTAACAAAAAACCTGAAGTCGGCGATTATGTTAAAATAGCCGACACCGGCATTCAGGGCGAACTAATGGAACTCCATGGAGAAACTGCTGTTTTAAATGTAAATGAAGTCAAATTAAAAACCTCTCGCTCGAAACTTTTTGTTGTTGAAAAACCAAAGCCCCTCAAAACAAAAAAACACAGTGGCATTTCAAGTATTATCAACGAAATAAATCAAAAAGTTGCCAATTTTAGCATGACACTGGACTTAAGAGGAAAACGTGCCGATGAGGCGCTAGCGGATTTAGCCAAATACGTCGATGAGTGTTTATTGCTTAACATTCATGAAGTTGACGTGCTACATGGCAAGGGATTTGGCATATTACGCGACATCATCCGCGACTACCTTAGAACCGTTCCTGAAATAACCCGCTATAGCGATGCCCCTCTGGAGCAAGGTGGAGGCGGAATTACACGAATAACCTTTGTCAGGTAAATCTAAAATAAGACAAAGCTGAAAAAGTTGTCTGTTTGGTTAACAAAATCAGCTTGTATAGTTCAAATAGGGGCTAAATCAAAAAACAATTACTCGAAAACAACTATTTTTGTATATCGTTTTTCAATAAATAATACGAAAGTTCAATATTAAATCAACTAAATTTAATCACATGAAAAAAAATTACCAATTGATGCTTCCACTCATCGCCATCGTTATGATGGTACTTACCATGAGTACAGAAGCAAAAGCACAACTCTATATCAATGAGTTTATGGCTAGCAACGATGGCGCTTTTCCTGGCCCACAAGGAGATCATCCCGATTGGATCGAAATCTACAATGCAGGTAGCGAAACCGTTATGCTTGGCGGTTATTACCTATCGGATGACCTAACTGATCCCACGAAAATGTACCAGATTTCCTCTGAATACCCAGATTCAGTAACAGTTAGCGCTGGCGGATTTATAGTGTTTTATGCCAATAGCGACCCCGACTGGAGTGTTATGAATTTAAATTTTAAACTCGGTGGCGGCGGCGAAGCTATTGGATTCTGGAATCCAGATCAGGTTTTTATAGATAGCCTAACCTATGGCGAGCAAATAGCCGATATTTCATACGGTAGATACACTGATGGAACCGACAACTGGTTTTCAATGCCAAATTTCACACCAGGAGCTGCGAACCAAAACCCCGCACCTACTCCCGTAGAACTCTATATCAATGAGTTTATGGCTAGCAACGATGGTGCTTTCCCCGGACCACAAGGAGATCATCCCGATTGGATCGAAATCTACAATGCAGGTAGCGAAGCCGTTATGCTTGGCGGTTATTACCTATCGGATGACCTAACTGATCCCACGAAAATGTACCAGATTTCCTCTGAATACCCAGATTCAGTAACAGTTAGCGCTGGCGGATTTATAGTGTTTTATGCCAATAGCGACCCCGACTGGAGTGTTATGAATTTAAATTTTAAACTCGGTGGCGGCGGCGAAGCTATTGGATTCTGGAATCCAGATCAGGTTTTTATAGATAGCCTAACCTATGGCGAGCAAATAGCCGATATTTCATACGGTAGATACACTGATGGAACCGACAACTGGTTTTCAATGCCAAATTTCACACCAGGAGCTGCGAACCAAAACCCCGCGCCTACTCCCGTAGAACTCTACATTAATGAGTTTATGGCCAGTAACGATGGCGCTATCCCCGGACCACAAGGCGACTATCCTGACTGGATTGAAATTTATAATGCCGGCACAGAACCTGTTATGTTAGGAGGATACTATATTTCTGATGACTTAACAGATCCTACAGCTATGTTCCAAATTCCTGCTACCTATCCTGATTCGGTAACGGTGCCTGCTGGTGGGTTTATTGTGTTATACGCCAACAGCGATCCCGACTGGAGTGTGCTAAACCTAAATTTCAAACTGGGCGGAAGTGGTGAGCAAATAGGTCTTTGGAATCCCGATCAGGTATTTATTGATAGCTTGAGCTATGGAGCTCAAATGGCCGACACTACCTACGGAAGGTATACAGACGGAACTGATAACTGGTATTTTATGCCGGAATACAGTCCTGGAGCTGCAAACAT
>CAYWNI010000164.1:0-1703 GCA_964459525.1 uncultured Lentimicrobiaceae bacterium
TGTAGCTTTCTTCTGAGAGAAGTCTTCCCCTATCGTCGTAAGTTAGGGCTTTGCCATCCAATAATCCATTTGTGTAATTGGTTTTGCTTTCTATTTGTCCGTTAGCGTACCAGCGGCTCATAGAGCCGTTGAGTGTGTTATTTACATAATGAGCTTCTTGTTCTGGCTTTCCATTTTGGAAATACCAGTTAGCTTTACCATTAAGCATTTTTTTTTGGTATTTCAGCTGCGTCTTAATGTTGCCATTTTCCCAATAAGTAGTTTTTACCTCTGATGTACAGCTAGTCAACAGGGCAATTAGTAAGAAAAAAGTAAAACCATAAATTATCTTCATTCTTCAATAACAATAGTTGGGGAAAGTAGTGAATCTGGAATTTTATATAGTTCTAGATTGTTGTATTTTAGTAAGTTCCAGTAGGTGTTCTCAAAAGTATTGTTATGGATTCGTTTGAAGTAAAAACCGTTTTGCAACATCTTCATGGGGTTATTTTCTATGCATTGAAAAATATTTTTGTCAAATAGAAAAAGATTATGAAGAAAGTAATAGGTTATATCGAAGCCTATAAAAGCGTATTGATCTGGTTCCGTGCTAAAACTATTTCTATAATCCCAAACAAACTTTTGCGTTTTAGGAGTGTTGTATTGCAGGTAATCAGATGAAAATGTTACCGTGTTTAGGTTGCTAAGTTGTGTATTGTTAAGGTTGCTAACACGCTCCCACGTGGGCATGCCTACAAGCTGAATGTCAAAAGTGTCACGGATTTCATTGAGGCGGTTCATAACATCCATGACAAACGATTTTTTCTCCCCATAAACAATTACCACGTTTTTTCGCAAGGCAGATGCACGCTCAAACACCGGGTGAAGGCTATCGTTGAGATAAACAATGCGGGTTACGTTGTTTTGGATAGTTGTGCTGTCGTAGGGCAGTTGCGATAGCAAGTCGGGGAAAATATTAATGCCTTCAAAGCGATAAACGGGCAATGGCAAATCTGAAGTATATTCTTCGTCGCGGTAGGCTACCGAAACTGCTAGATTATACAAATCATCATTGCTAATTTTTATTGTTTCAGGAGCTGATGAGCGCAGTTCATTGATTAGGTTTTGAACCTGATCGGCATCTTCATAAGCATTTTGGGTAATTAGAAAAACATTGGCTCTTGGGTGTATATTCTCGATGTAATTGGCAATCATGTTGTGTTGAAAACTATTGCCAGGCTTGGCTTTGAACGAGGTTTGATGTCCTTGTATGGCATCGTCTCTATAGGTAAGTGGGTTGACGATGGGGATATTAAAGAGGCCTGCAAAACTAGCTGTCTGCTGATAGCATTCAGGGTAGAACGGGCCGATAATCAAGTCTGCGTTTTTTAAAGCAGGGTCAGCAAGTGCTTTGGCTGCTTTGGTAAGTTTGTTGTCGACATCGTATACCAACAATTCCACCTGCATGCCTTGTCGTTTCAAGGAATCAATCGCCAGCAATGCTCCTTCGTAAAAACCGATAAAGCGGAAGGGTAAAAAACTGCCTTGTTGTTGCAGAAGGAATTCGGTTTTGTTCAAACTGTCAATATCTTCCAGATAAAGAGGCAGCATGAGTGCAATTCGGAATATTTTATCAGTTTTTGGGTTATTGTCTATACATAAATCAAACGATTATTCTTTTTCTTTGTTGTCTATTCATCTTTATATACATTTAGATCCATTTT
>CAYWNI010000164.1:1713-7074 GCA_964459525.1 uncultured Lentimicrobiaceae bacterium
CTTCTATTTCTATGATGTCGATTTCGGGTATTGGTTTTTCCTCTGGTTCAGGAATGATTTTGTCAACAATTATGGCGCTATTGCCAACAGGAACTCTGATTGTTTGCCCGGGATAAATCCATTTACCCAGAGCAGGATTAATGTCGTAAAGCTCTTCTGTGCTTAATAAATAATCGCGCGCAACCAGCTTAGTTTTGATTTTTGATTCCGCTTTGTATTCGATATAAGGCTCAGTTATTTTTTTTTTTGGAACGTTAATCGTTTGCCCAATTTTAATCGATGATGTTAGCCCCGGATTGGCTTTGAGAATATCGGCAACAGAAACCCCATATTCCCTGCTAATACTGTACAGGGTTTCTTTTTTCTTTACCAGATGTCTGATTAGTTCAGGTTGTTGGTTTTCTTGTTTCAGAGGTTTTTCTATGGATTCCTTTTTGTTCGAATTATCTGGTTCTGTTATTTTTGGTGTTTCGATAGGGTCTTCCACTTTTGGCTCAGCTATTTCTGATTTATCAGGAACACGAAGTCTTTCACCTTTGGTTACAGAATTACCTAGTCCAGGGTTAGCTGCCTTGAGCATATCTATCGGAATATCATATTTTTTGGCAATGCTTTCTGTAGTTTCGCCAACTATTACAACATGACGATAGTCGGTTAAAACGGGAATCGTTGGGTCGAAGCTCACAAATTCACTGTTTTTTTTCACCTCAACCGTAGCTGGTTTTGGGGAGGGGATGCTTGTTGTAGTTTTCGGTGTCACAGGTTTTGCGGGCTCATGGTTAACAGGCTTAACAGCAGGTTTTGGTACTGGTTTAGTTGTTGGAGTAATAGATCGGTACGATTCGGGGATGCTTTTTACATTGTCAACCGTTGTTTTTTCATCCAGAACATTAAATGCGCCTTCAACAGGAACTTTTACATATTCGCCTTCACGTAAAGGATCGTGAAGTGTTGGGTTAGCTTTTCTAATGTAACTCTCAGGAATTACGTAAATTGATGCAATATGGCTAAAGGTTTCGTTGGCAGCGGCAATATGGTAGAAAAACTCATAATTGGTTTGTTTCACATCGGTATTTAGCTGTGTTTCCTTATTAATCGTTGGAATCAGCAATTTCTGACCAATCGCCAGCCTCGACTTTGCGCTTGGATTTTCAAAATATATTTCGTCAACAGTTACATCATAAGCCTTAGCTATTGAATAAACAGTTTGACCTTTTTCTACAATGTGAATATAGAAGTTGTGTCCATTCCTGTTTTCGATAACATCCGACTTTTTAATATAAACCGACTGTGTAAAAGCGGTTGTTGTCAAAGCAAGGATAAAAATAAGTATGAAATTCTTGTATAAATACATGGTTGAATTTTGATAATCGAAAACTGCCATTCAAAAATAGTAAACAACTTTAAACAAGACGCTATTTTTGTTAAAATATTATCTTATTGTAGCAAATGATCTGTTTTTATCATGACTTACCAATATTTTGCCGTCAAATACACCCAGATTTATTCCCATTCGATGGTAGCTGGCGGTTTTGAGCTGATGTCATAAACCACCCTGTTGACTCCTTTTACACGATTGATTATTTCATTTGACACTTTCGACAGAAATTCGTAAGGTAATGGCGACCAATCAGCCGTCATACCATCGGTGGATTCTACCGCCCTCAGTGCCACCACATTTTCGTAGGTGCGTTCGTCGCCCATAACACCTACCGATTGCACCGGCAACAAAATAGCACCCGCTTGCCATACCTTATTATATAGGCCGGTTGTTTTTAAGTGATTGATGTATATGTAATCGACCTCTTGCAGTATTTTCACTCTTTCAGGCGTAACTTCACCTAACACCCGTATGCCTAAACCTGGGCCTGGAAAAGGATGCCTCTCAATTAGATAATCCGGCATTTGGAGAGCTTTCCCCATACGGCGCACCTCATCCTTAAATAAGGTGTTTAATGGCTCAACCACCTTAAGTTTCATGAAATCAGGCAGCCCGCCCACATTATGGTGTGATTTTATGGTCGCTGATGGGCCTTTCACGGAAATAGATTCGATGACATCAGGATAAATAGTTCCCTGAGCAAGCCATTTAACATCCGTGATGCGGTGGGCTTCCAGATCAAAAACCTCAATAAAGGCATTTCCAATGGCTTTGCGCTTTTTTTCGGGATCTGTAATTCCTTTGAGGGCATCCAGAAAACGTGTTTTGGCATCTACTCCTGTGACATTTAGCCCCATATCGCGGTAGGAGTGGAGCACATCTTCAAATTCTTTCTTGCGTAATAATCCATTGTCAACAAAAATACAATGTAACTGATTGCCAATGGCTTTGTTGAGTAAAACGGCAGCTACAGATGAGTCAACTCCTCCCGAAAGACCGAGAACAACTTTGTCTGTCCCCAGTTTTTCACGTAGTGTATGAATTGTTGTGTCGATAAAAGAGTCGGGCGTCCACTGCTGCTGGCACCCGCAAATATCAACCAGAAAGTTTTTTAATAAGGTTGTCCCTTCAGTCGAATGGTAGACTTCTGGATGAAACTGTATGCCATAAGTGGGCTCATTAGCAATTTTATAACCCGCAACTTTTACATTTTCCGTGCTGGAGATGATTTCATAGTGGTCAGGAATATCCAATATTGTATCGCCGTGCGACATCCAAACCTGTGAATGATGCGACATGTTTTTCATTAAGTTGCTTTGCGAATCCACAAAACCAAGGTTGGCCCTTCCATATTCTCTGATTTCTGATGGAAGTACGCGGCCGCCATCAAGCTGAGCCAGATACTGTGCCCCATAACAAACGCCAAGAAGTGGTAACTTTTTCCGAAATGTATCCAAGTTTGGTTTAGGGGCTTCAGCGTTGTGCACCGAAAAAGGACTACCCGAAAGGATGATACCTTTGACCTGTGGTGTTATTTCAGGAATATTGTTATAAGGATGTATTTCGCAATATACGTTTAACTCCCTCACTCTTCGTGCAATAAGCTGTGTGTATTGCGAGCCGAAATCAAGAATAATTATTGTTTCTTCCATTGGGCAAAAATAGCGAAACAGTTGAATCTGAAACCCTGACAGGGCCAATTACAAGAATTATTTACACTTTTAATTACCGAATCTTTCAGCCTACCTTATTTATAAGGCATTTAAACTGTAACCCCGTCCATTGTAATCTGTTTATTCACCTGTTTGATTCCTTACTTTTGTCGGCTTAAGTCAACAAAAAATGAAGGTAAGAAGCTTTTTAATTGTATTGATAATCACATTTGTATGGAAATTGCAGGCCCAAGAGGATAACCAAAATAAATGGGTTGAATTGAGTGGTTTTGTAAATTATAATGTCTTTTATGATTCACGTGAAAATGTGGCTGCTGTTGATGGCCTATTTTTACTTTTTCCTCAGGATAATGAAACCATAAACGGGATAGATATTTATGCAAATCCATCACTTACTATGCTGTCGCTTGCCTCACGTTTGCGCGCCAATTTTAATGGGCCTGAAGTTTTAGGTGCTAGAGCAAGTGGTAAAATCGAAGCAGATTTTACGCTGGTGTCTGGTGCGTCAACCGTAAGGTTTCGACATGCTTATATCAAACTCGAGTGGCAAAAAACCTCAGTGTTGGCTGGGCGTACCTGGCATCCTCTATTTGTTGAGCAGTGTTTTCCTTCTACACTTGGCATTTCAACTGGTGCTCCTTTTCAGCCCTTTAGCCGAACCCCTCAGTTAAGAGTCGATTACCGATTAAAGCATTTTAGTTTTCAGTTCGTTTTACTATCCCAGATGGATTATGCCAGCGATGGTCCTTTTGGCAAAAGTCCTGAATATATGCGTCAGGCTATTGTTCCTGAGTCCAGCCTAAGGGTGTCATACCAAACAAGAAATATTTTGTTTGGTGTAGTCGCCGACCTAAAAACAATTAAGCCCAGAACTACTACTGAAGGTCTAATTGGAACTTTTCGGGCAACCGAAACACTTACCACCTATAGTGTTAAGCTATTTGGAAAGTTTAAAAATGAAAAGTGGGAAGCCAAAGGCTCATTTATGACAGGTCAGAATCTGAGCGATATGCTCATGGCCGGTGGATATGGGGTTTCTTCTTACGATCCAATTACCGGATATGAAGCCTATACGCCACTTTCAGGGCAATATTCATGGCTTAACGTTTTGTATGGAAAACAGCTCAGGTTCGGTGTTTTTGGCGGGTATTATAAAAATTTAGGTGCTGCCGATAAACTTGCTGACCCTGAAAAAGTATGGGGTCGGGGGGCTAATATCGACCAGATGATTCGGGTTATGCCAACGTTTTTCTATCGGGTTAAAAACCTTCAGTTGGGTTGTGAATTCGAATGGAACCGCGTTTATTACGGCGAACTGGATATGAATGATGGCCAAGTTAAGAATACACATGCTGTTGTCGGAAATCGAATTATGGCAGATGTCACCTACTTTTTCTAGGGGTGTTGAGGTTTGTGAAAATTTAAATAGTGGGTATAGTCATTTAATTATGAAAATAATTGTATGTTTGCACCCCCTAAAATATATTATTAATTAAAAAGAAAGTAAGGTATTAGTTATGATTATCATTCCTGTTAAAGAGGGTGAAAACATCGACAGAGCCCTAAAACGTTACAAACGTAAGTTTGAAAAAACAGGCACAATGCGTGAGCTTCGTGCCCGTCAGCGCTTCGATAAACCATCCGTTGTTAAACGTGAGCAAAGACTCAAAGCCATTTACGTACAATCGCTCCGTCAAGCTGATATGGGTTTATAGACCCAGTTAGGGAAAATTAACTGAAGAAACTTTGTTTCAGGGATAAATTTACTTATCTTTGATTCAAAGTTTTTTCTTTTTTATATGGCAGCAGAACAGTTTATCCGGTACTTATCAAAAGAAAAGAGATATTCAATTCATACCATAGGTGCCTACTCAACAGATTTAGTTGGGTTTTATACCTATCTCTCAATTTACTATGATGAAACCAATATGCAGAGGGTGTCGTCCGAGATGATACGTTCATATATTGTGCAGTTAATCGAATCGGGGTATTCATCAACATCAGTAAATCGTAAACTGAGTTCCGTAAAGGCCTTTTTTGGTTTTCTTCTAAAAAAAGGAGAAGTTGAGATCAACCCTGCAAAGACAGTTCATGCCTTAAAAAAGCCGGTTAGGATGCCTGTTTATGTTGATGAAGAGCAATTATCAGGTGTTTTAGATAGTGAGCTAGCGTCACGTAATTTTTCGGCAGTTCGCGACAGGCTTGTTTTAGAACTTTTGTATGCCACAGGAATGCGCCGGAGTGAAATTATAGGTGCAAAAGACTCGTCAGTAGATTTTGCAGGAATGACCATTAAAGTTCATGGGA
>CAYWNI010000165.1:0-7022 GCA_964459525.1 uncultured Lentimicrobiaceae bacterium
CTAACAGTACATTTTGCTGATAAGATTAATGATGTTATGTTTTTTGATATGGAATTTTCCTTTGTTGTATTTGTTCATGCATTCTCGCTCTTCTTGGTCATAGTAGTCAACAACAATTACACCAAAGAAAACGACATAAACAATTACCTGAACCTGATTAAAGACTGTAAGAAAAGCGTTAGCATTCCTATTATCGCTTCTATCAACTGTATTTCTGACAGCGACTGGATGGACTTCGCCAAACGTATTGAAAAAGCAGGTGCTGATGCGCTGGAGCTGAATGTTTTTGTTCTTCCCTCCGACATGGAAAAAAGCGGACTTGACAACGAAAAAACCTACCTCGACATCGCCAACAAAATTACCTCTATCGTACAAATACCGGTTGCGCTTAAGTTAAGCTATTATTTTTCGTCGTTGGCCAAATCGCTGGTTACGCTCAGCTGGACAAAAATCAAAGGTCTGGTTTTGTTCAACCGGTTTTTCTCACCCGACATCGACATCGACCACATGGAAGTTAAGAGTTCAAATGTGTTCAGCAGCCCGTCAGACCTCTCACTTTCGTTGCGTTGGGTAGCCATGCTTTCTAACAATGTGCACTGCGACATTGCTGCGTCCACAGGCATTCATGACGGAAAAGCTGTGATCAAACAACTGCTGGCGGGCGCAAAAGTCGTTCAAATTGCATCGGTTCTCTACAAAAAGGGCTTTAAAGAAATAGGCATTATCCTCGATGAACTGACAAGCTGGATGGAAAAGAAAGAATTTGACACGATAGAAGAATTCAGAGGAAAGATGAGCTTTGAAAACTCAAAAAACCCAGCTGCTTGGGAGCGGGTTCAATTCATGAAATACTTCTCCGGAATAGAATAATTCTGTGGCCAGTTTAAGATGTTTTTGTACTTTGGTCAAAACTTTATTTGGCCTATGACATTACATGGACGATTAAAATTTTTCATTCTTGTTTCGCTATTTCTGGTCATGGCAGTTTCAGCCAAAAGCCAGCTGATGAACCATTACTGGACGCTGAACTTCAACTCTGAATCGTCGCTGCTTTCAGGAGCTGTGGTAGCTGGCGATGCCGGAAGCACCTCGATTTATTATAACCCCGCCACCATTTCTGAAATAGAATCTGGATCGAACCTTAGTTTTGCAACCGGATTATTTTCGTGGGGAATATATAGCTACCGCAATGCTTTGGGCGATGGAATAAACGTCAACAGCGTGAATTTTAATGTACTTCCACAGTTTTTGTCGTATAGCTTTAAAGGCAACAACAGCAAATTTAGTTTTGCGCTAACAGCCATTACCCGACTGAAAGAAGACATCAAACTAAACTATTACAACTCTGAACGCATTGACGTACTGCGCGAAGTTGAAGGCAAAGAGAATTACGCTACTTCATACAATTACCACCTTAACTATATTGACAACTGGATCGGGATGGCCGGATCGTATCAACTCTCCGATAAATTCAGTTTGGGAGTGAGTCTATTCGTTTCCATTGCACAGCTCAATTACCAAAACAATAATTCGGCGGTGGCCTTTTCCCCTACCGACACGTTGTGGATCGACAGTGTGCCAAACCCATCGTTTGTTGCCGAAGGCACTTACCAGGAATCGTATCGTTTTAATCACGTCAGGCTTATCGGAAAACTGGGACTCACCTATACATCTGGCAACCTTCGGCTCGGACTCAACCTAACCACACAGTCGCTTTCACTCTTGTCGACAAAACAAGAAGCCATGCGCACCCAGAGAATCAGCGACATCACCAACCCTGAAACCGCACAGTTCTTGCATGGCTATATTATAACCAACGGCATGGTTGGCAGCCATCTAAAAACTAAGTTAATATATCCATGGTCACTGTCGGCAGGGCTTATTTACAATATAAAAAACGAAAAAAACCGATTGTATTTTACGGTTGAATATTTTGCCAAAATAGATCCCTATGAAATGGTTGACGCCCCCATTAGTGACGATATTACTTCGAGTATAGTTTACGATAGATTGGACGAAAAAGACTGGTTGTCAATAGCTGATGCGTCAAAAGCCGTGATGAATTTTGCTATTGGCTACCGTTGGCGATTAAATGAAAACACCATTTTTATGAATGGTTTCAGAACAGATTTCAACAATGTGAAACACGTTAACTATGGCGACCTGAACCAAATGAATAAAATAAACACCACCAATTTCGACATTTACCACTATACCGCAGGCGTTCAGTTTGAGCTTCTAAAAAAATACCAGATGATTGCCGGAGGAGAACTCTCTTTAGGCTATGGCAAAAACATGGAACAAATAGCTAATTTTACTAACCCGGTTGAATACAACCCTATAGACGGCAGGGTATTACAAGGACCAATCCATACTAAGTTGGACATTTACTATTTTGGCTTCACTGTGTATTTGGGCATTACCTTGAATTTTAAGAAAAAAACAAAAACTCCTGAAGGCCTCAATTAATTTAATCTAATTTAACCGAAAAATAGCCCAGTGTAAATTTTGACTTCTATTTTTTGTAATTTTGACGACCAAAATAAACTCATTCAATAATCTCATTATGAAAATACAAAAACTGTTGAAAAATTTTGCTCTCGCTGCACTGGTAGTGTCAGGTTTGGCATTCCTCGAATCGTGTTACCCTGATGATTCGTTGAGCATTAGCGAAACCGATGTCGTTTATACCAACTACTACGATTCGGCGCAACCTCTTTTTAAAAATTACTCCTTATATTACATGCCCGATACCGTTTATAATATAGACACAACAAAAAACGCAAAGAAAATTGAAAACCAAGCACTAATACTTAATGACATTGCCACCAACATGACCAACATGGGTTACCTGCGCGTTGCAGGTGATGACACCACCGTTACCCCTGATTTGGTGGTAGTTGCTAGCGGCATAATTTCCGATAACATTAGCGTTTATTACTGGTATCCTTATTACGGCGGTGGCTGGGGATGGGATTACTGGGGTGGTTATGGCTGGGGATATCCCGGATATTACCCGCCAGTACCCTATTATTCGAGTTATACAACAGGAACTTTGCGTATGGAAATCTTTAACCCTTCGGACATCCGCATTGTAAAAAATGACACCATCAACCCCGTTTACTGGACATCCGGCATAAATGGAGTGCTTGAGGGCAGCCAGATTACCGAAAGAATTACCAAAGGAATAAACCAGGCTTTCGACCAATCACCTTATCTAAGCACCACCGCAAATTAACCAGCAAAAAATTAAACAAACATGAAAAAAACTAAAAATACAATAATAGCAGCACTGATGTTGCTTTTAAGCACCTCTGCCTTTGCTCAGGGAGGTGGCATTTGGAATTTCGACTGGAACATGGCTTTCCCGCTTGGTACCACCACCGATTTTGTAAGTCAGCCCAGCATGAGGGGGTTTAGCATTGAAGGTCGTGGTTATGTTACCGATCAGATTACTTTGGGCGGTATTGTAGGCTGGAGCGTGTTTTACCAAAACAATTCCTGGACACAGGAAGCTGTTGGAGAAACCGGAATAATTTACGGCTACGAACGTCGTTACCTGAATGTTATGCCAATAATGGCTACTGCCCATTATTATTTTTCGCAGGGCTCAATAATACCGTACTTCGGTGCCGCCGTTGGAACTTATTACATTGAATCGCGTGATTTTATGGGCCTATATTACACCCAGGGAAAAGACTGGCATTTTGGTGTTGCACCTGAAGCCGGACTTATCATGTACCTAGGCAACAGCAGCAATACGGGTATCAACCTGAATTTTAAATACAACATGGCTGCTAAAACCAAAGACGAAGACGCTTATTCCTGGTTGGGTATCAACTTAGGAATTTCTTATATGTTTTAACATCAACCAACACCATCGAAAAGTCGGAATATATATTCCGGCTTTTTTTTATGCAAAAACGAAACTGCTCTAAAAAATTACTTATACGAAATCGCATGATTAGTTGCAAGCTATGCGTTTTGCTTGTGTTAAAAAATTATTAGCTTTGTAATGGTTTTTCATATAAGTATTTTCACCAAACACAAAGCTTAACACATTAAAATTATGCCATTATGATAAAAAATTTACTTGCCGTTATTTTCTTCAGCGTACTGTCAATCAGCTTGATAGCACAACAGCAAATCAATAACCCAGGATTTGAAACTTGGGAAGATGTGGGTGTAGGAGTTGATGAGCCAACCCACTGGAATTCGATAAAAACCAGCGATAACACGCTTCTAAACCCAGCTGCGCCAATCGTATGGGGAAAAGACAGCGATGCCCACTCAGGACAGTTTAGCCTCAAATTATGGAATGTGGCTACTTTTGGAATAGTTGCCACTGGAACTATTACAAACGGACAAACCCACTCAGACCTCAACCCAAACAACGGATATGTTTTTACGAACCTCGACAACGACAACTTTCATACTGCATTCAACCAACGCCCCGACAGCATTGTTGGCTGGTACAAAGCCAATCCTTCAGCAGGTGATTTTGGTACCGTAAAATTCGCTCTGCACAAAGGATACCTGTCTCTGCCCGGCGACGAAACCAACATTATAGCCCTTGCATACGATGAATTTCCCTCCGCTGTAGTAAACACATGGACACGTTTTTCAATTCCATTTGACTATGTTTCAGAAGAAAATCCGGAATATTTTTTGTCAATACTCACAGCTGGTAATGGTGTAAATGCCGTTGCGGGAAGCGAAATTTGGTATGATGATTTGGCTTTTGTGTACAATCCGAGCAACATAAATGAAGAAAGCATTCACTATTTTCAGGCTTACCAGCAAAACAACGAATTGGTTATCCAGACAGAAAAAGCTGGAAATCTTCCATTTGTGGTTAATTTAGTTAGCATGAATGGGCAAACTGTAGCTTCACAAAATGGCTTTAGCGGACAAACCATCCGTGAAAATATTTCAAACTACAAACCAGGGCTTTACATTGTGGTTTTGCATGTTAACAATCAATTTTACACCCGCAAAATTATCCTCAAATAGCAGGAAAAACATGTCGGGATCAATAACATTTGCTTCAAGAAGAGCCAATAAGTGGAACACTGGTATAGTCACCACTGTTTGGCTTTTAGTTACATTACTATTGTCAAGTAGTTTGTTACAGGGGCAAGAAACCTGCGTTTTAAGCGGACGTATAGTCGACAAAACCTCTAAGGAATCGCTCGTGGGCGCAAGCATTTACCTCAAAAAAGACATGAGTGTAGGCACGGTCAGCGATTTTAACGGATACTTCGACCTGCGCATCTTACCTGGACAATATCTCTTTATGGTTTCGTTTACGGGCATGAAAACCCAAACCATTGAATTGACCTTGAGCAACAACGAAAACCGCTTTGTTACAATTGAAATGGAACCTTTCAGCACCCAATTTGATGAAGTGATAATCAGGGCAGGGCGATTCGACAAACGCCTTGAAGACCAAACAGTTTCGATAGAAGTAATGAAGCCTCGACTGATAGATGCCCGAAACACGACTTCGGTGGAAACGATACTCGACATGGTTCCGGGGCTAACCATACTGGACGATGAGCCGCAAATTAGGGGAGGTAGCGGATTTACTTTTGGTGTAGGTAGCAAAGTTGGCGTATTTATCGACAACCTTCCAGCTGTAGCTGGGGATGCAGGAAAGCCCGATTGGTCGTTGATTCCGGTTGAAAATATCAAACAAATCGAGGTGGTAAAAGGAGCTTCTTCGGTATTATCCGGTTCCTCTTCGCTAAGCGGAGCCATCTATATTCGTACAAATTATCCCGACATCCAGCCAAAAACAAAGATAAAGCTATACAGCGGTATGATGTCAGCCCCGGCAGCTCCGGCTGAGCAATGGTGGTCGGGAGTAAATTACACCAGTGGTGCGAGTTTTCTGCACTCCCGCCAAGCCGGCAATGGCCATACCGACATCGTAGTCGGAGGTATGTTTTCAGCCGACAAAAGCTATTTGGGTGCGCCCAAGCCCGGTCCGCTGGTAATTGATACCGTTCCTATTTCGGACAATCAGATGAAAAACCAAAAAGCTAGAATCAATTTTAATTTACGACGCCGATCGACGAAAATTACCGGGTTAGATTTTGGACTAAATGGAAACTTCATGTTGAAAAAGGAAAGCACTGTATTTGCTTGGCTCGACGACACAACCAACTTCTACCGCGCTTATCCCGGCGCAGTGCTGCTTTCCGACAATTTTACATTCTACGTGGATCCGTTCGTTAACTTTTACTCTTCTATGGGACTGAAGCATGAGTTTAGTAACCGGATTATGTTTAGCGACAACAAAGCAAACAACAACCAGAGCACACAAACCCTTTTTGTATACAATTCCTACCAGTTCAGCAAAAGCTTTAGTAATTTGGGCAATCTCGATTTTATCGGGGGCCTTACCAGCCAATATACCCGATCGTATGCACACATGTATGAAGCTTCAGGCTCTCCGCTGAATTATTTGTGGAATCTATCCTTCTTTATGGAAATGGAGAAGAAATTTGGCGAGTCGATTAACATTTCAGCAGGGGTCAGGGTTGAAAATTACCAACTAAACGACAGCATTTCCGAAACCAAACCCATAGTGCGTGTGGGCGCCTCCATAAAACTCGGTCAGGAAACCTATTTGCGCGCCTCGCTAGGACAAGGCTACCGTTTTCCAACCATCACAGAAAGATATATACGCACAACCGTTGGTACCTTTGGCGTTTTCGACAACCCCAATTTGGTGCCCGAAACAAGCTGGAATTCAGAGCTGGGCATAAAACAAGGCTTTAAATTCAAAAACTATTATGGCTACCTCGACATTGCCTTGTTTTACCAGGAATACAACAACACCATTGAGTATCTTTTCGGGTTCTGGGATTCGACTTACACCTTTGCCCTGGCTGGGTTTAAATTTGTAAATACGGGCAAATCAAAAATAACTGGCATCGACATAAGTGTGAACGGACAAGCTAAAATAGGAGGAAACTGGGAGCTAAATACCATGCTGGGCTATACATACGTGATGC
>CAYWNI010000166.1:0-7020 GCA_964459525.1 uncultured Lentimicrobiaceae bacterium
CCACTTCAATTGTTGGTTTGTTTAAACTTCGCATTGTTTATGCCGAAACCATAATACAAACCACTTTTATTAAATACGAATTGCCAACGATTGATTCGCTGCAACTTGTTTATAACGATGACATCGAATACGCTTTTAAGCTGGCCGACCGCCGTGATATTAATCGGCTCACCGACCTCAAAAAAGCATGCGACGAAATCATCATTGTAAAAAATGGATTGATTACAGACAGCTCGTACGCAAATTTGGCTTTTTACGACGGAAATTGCTGGAAAACTCCGGCAAAACCGCTGCTTGCAGGAACTCGGCGTTCTGTTTTACTAAAAAATCAAACCTTAATTGAAGCTGAGATACGTCCTGAGGATTTAGTGCGATTTCAAAAAGTAAGGTTGTTCAATGCCATGATTAGGTGGCAGGATCAGCTGGAGGTGGACATTCGTAACATCCACCTTTAAGAATCGAAAATTACTCTTGTATCTTGTCTTTTAGCGACTTAAATCCATTGCCTAGGATTTCGGTGGCATTTAATACAGTAACAAATGCATTGGGGTCGATGCCGTTTATAAATTCCTGAAGCATAGCCATTTCACGACGGTTTACCACTGTAAATACAATTGATTTCTGGTTGTGATTCCACATGCCTTCTCCTTTGAGGAAAGTACCACCCCGGTTGAGGTCGATAACAATTTTGTTTCTGATTTCTTCCGATTTTTCGGAGATGATGAAAAGCACTTTTTCGTAGCTGGCTCCTTCTAAAACCAAGTCGACAACCTTGCCGGTAATAAAAATGACGATGAGCGAATACAACGGGATTTTCCAATCCTGAAAAGCAACCAACCCGACAAAAACGATGGCCGAATCTACAAGTATCATCAACTGACCCATAGGCAGTTTGGTGTATTTGCTAATAATCATGGCCACGATATCTGAGCCCCCTGAAGTGGCTTTCGATTTAAAAATAAGTCCCAAGCCAAGTCCTATAAAAAGCCCGCCAAAAATTGACGATAGCAGTGGATCTCCCTGAACCAATGGTTCGCTTCCATAAAAGTAGGTAATGGTGTCCATAAAAATAGCTGTTGAGAAAAATCCCACTACGGTTTTCATGCCAAAACGAGGCCCAAGCACTTTTATCCCAATGATTGTCAGTGGTATATCAAAAAACAGTGCGATAAGTCCTACCGGAGTTCCGAACATCCAGTGGAGAACTATAGAGATGCCATAAACACCTCCAGGAACAATTTTGTAAGGAGTAATGAATAACACAAAACCTGAGGCCATAATGAAGGCGCCAATAACAATAAGGCTGTAATTTTTTAACCAGCGCTTACTAAACAGTTTATCTTTTTGTAAGAAGGCCATAATAGCATAATTTAAGCATGAATTTTAACTGAAAAACGCGGCAAAATTACATTCTTTTTTACCTCCAATTACCCAGTTCGACTAAAAGAAAATGGTTAATTTGAAACTTCCATATTGGTGGCTGCTTCCAGCCTTAAATTCTTTGGTTAGGAAGTTGTGCGTATAGTCAATTGAAACACCTTGCCACAATACACCAAAGGTAGTGTTGGCGGAGAAAACAACACGTTCTATGTTTTTAGCGTTGATAACGTGTGTGTTGTATGGCGATAAAAATCCACCTTGCATGGTTGCGTTATAGGCGACTCCTTTAACGGTTGCATTCGCGTTAAGATACGGTCTTGGCTTTTTACGAGAGCTGCGCTGTTGGTATTTTTCCCCATTACCTAGTTGCAGACCTAACCCAGCATTTATGTCATCAAATAATGTTCCGACTCTGATAGCTATAAGCGCCATTATTTTTATGTTTTTTTGTGAGTAGAGCGGATATCCCGCTGTTATGTTGATGTTGAGCAGCAAGTCGTTAGCAATTTCGTATTCCCACCCTAGTGGGTCAGGTGAGTCGATCCATTCGTGTATTTTTCGTTGAAAAGCTTCACCTCCGGCAGCTGGGCCTATTATCCCCAACTGAATGCGGACTTCCCACAAAATTTGAGCTTCAGTTGGCGTGTTTTTTAAAAAGTAGTCTATTTCCAGCGTTGATGCGAATGGACGATCGTTGAATTGCACTAAAGTATCGCGGATGTTTTTTGGAGTATACAGGTGGTGGCTCAAAGATAAACCTGCGCTAAGTGCTTGGTAATTATATTTTTGCTTTATCCGCTCGGCGACAGGCCATTGACTGAAAACGGGTAGTGTTAGGTCGACCGCCAATCCATTGGTGTAATAATAATCGGTAAGATAATAGGTGTCGTTGTCGAATTGGATGCAAATGCTCTTGTTTTGTACCTCAGCAGGCAATTCAGGCCAATTTATACTTTGTGCTTTGGTCACGCCATATAGCAACAAAATCCAGACAACAAGAGCAATCTTTTTGACCATAACTTGGCAGGTCGGCTAGATTAGAAAAAACAAAAGCAACTGGGTTATGCTTCCGACCAAAAAACCCAGATAAACCTGAAAGGCAGTGTGTGCGTTGAGTAAAAGTCGGGCAGCCCCAACCACGCCAGCTAGCAAAACAACCACGTAAAGCCAAGGCATTACATCTACATTAAAATTGAGCGAGAACCCGGCCAGCGCTCCGGCAAGTCCGCCCCATGAAGCGGTATGAATGCTGATTTTGGTGAAGTAATTGACAATCAGCGAAAGCAAAACGAGCATGGTAGCACCCAGCATGAAAAGTGTAATAATGCTGTTGTGTTCGTTTTGTTTAAGCAGAAAATAGGTAGTGTAGAAAAATACCGCTACGATGATTAGCGGTAGAACGCGTTCACGACGTTCGTGCATTTGTAGACTTTTAAGTGCGTTAAACCTTTTCATGATCACAAAAATAAGTGATGGCAGCACGAAGGTTGTCAAAAACACCAGCAAGGCAATAAGATACCGGTACTTTGGAGGCAAAACCATAAAATGATGGGTAGGCAGATTTAGCAACAACAAAATGGCGTAAGTAGGTACGAGTAGTGGATGAAAAAATAGGGAGGTGGCTTGGGCGATTATTTTTTGCATTTCAATTTTTTTATTCCAGTTCTTTGCGCAAACGCGCTACTGGAATTTGCAGCTGTTCACGGTATTTGGCCACTGTACGGCGGGCAATGGGGTAACCTTTCTCTTTCAGGCATTCCATTAGGTACTCGTCGGTAAAAGGTTTTTTCTTGTCTTCTTCGTTGATTATTTCCTTCAAAATGGTCTTAATTTCCCGTGTCGATACCTCTTCGCCATCATCTTTTTGCATGCTTTCGCTAAAAAACGATTTCAGCAGGAGCGTGCCAAAAGGAGTTTGCACATATTTGCTGTTGGCCACACGCGAGATGGTGCTGATGTCGAGGTTAACTTTTTCAGCTATATCTTTCAGAATCATGGGTTTCAGCTTTGTGTCGTCGCCCGTCATTAGGTAATCGTGCTGATAGTCCATAATGGCGTGCATGGTGTCCAATAGCGTGTGCTGACGCTGCTTAATGGCATCGATAAACCATTTTGCCGAATCTACTTTTTGCTTGATGAATGAGAGCGCTTCTTTTTGCTTTTTTGAATTCTTCTGATTTCCTACTTTTTCTATCATAGAGGCAAAAGCGCCGCTTACCCGCAAATCGGGGTTGTTCCAAGAATTTAGCGAAAGCTCAAGTTTTTCACCATTGTTGGTGATGGTAAAGTCGGGGATAATATAGTGGTTGGTACGTGTGGTTTCGCTGAGCGAGTTTCCAGGTTTCGGGTTGAGTTTGAGAATTTCATTGATTCCCATTTTCAGCTTCTCATCCGAAATATCGAGCTTTTTTACGATTTTCTGGTAATGCTTTTTGGTGAAATCCACAAACGACCGCGACAATATCTGGATAGCCAGATCGAGACTTTCTGATGGGAGTTCTTGTGCTTTTCGGCGAAGCTGTATTAACAAACATTCTTTGAGGTCGCGGGCACCAACGCCGGAAGGTTCAAAATCCTGTATTATTTTCAGGATTTCTTCAACTTCAGTTTTCTTGGTCATTATATTCTGGCTAAATGCCAGATCGTCAACGATGGCATCAATAGAACGTTCGAGGTAGCCCGAGTCGTCGATATTGCCAATAACATAAAGTCCTATTTGGTATTTTCCGTCGCTCAGATACTGTTGTTGCAGTTGTTGTTCGAGCAGCTCGTGAAAACTAATGCCTGAGGCAAAAGGGATTTCCTTGTGTTCATCGTCGCTGCTATAATTATTGGTTTGCAGTTTATACGATGGCACATCATCTTCATTGATGTAGTCGTTCAGGTCGAATTCACTGTCTTTTGCGGTCATGTCGTCGAGGCTTGTGTCCGCATAATCATCCTGATCGCTCCCCGTTTCTTGTGGATCATCATTGTCATAATCCGATGAATCTTCCTTGTCAACTTCAAGAGCCGGATTGTCTTCAATTTCCTGTTTTATACGCTGTTCAAGCCCAACAGAAGGGATTTGCAAGAGCTTCATCAACAGTATTTGTTGAGGAGATAGCTTTTGCAGCAGTTTTTGTTGTAGCCTTTGATTGAGCATAATGCACTTTGTAAATTTTCAGATCAAGGTGATAAAACCAAGTTGAGCAAATGTAGCAACAATTTTAAGATAGCACAGTTTTGGCGAAGCATTTTTCTGGCTACTTACTAACCGATAGCTGTTAAAGAAGTTGTGATCTTAGCCTTTAGGCTAAAATTCGAGGTTTTGCGGCGTGCGTGGAAAGGGTATTACGTCGCGGATATTTCCCATGCCGGTAACAAACAGCATCAGCCTTTCAAACCCAAGTCCGAATCCGGCATGAGGCACGCTTCCAAATTTACGTGTTTCGAGATACCACCACATGCTTTCGGCAGGAATATTCATTTCTGTCATGCGTGCAGCCAGTTTGTTGTAATCCTCTTCGCGCTGCGATCCGCCAATAATTTCACCAATCTGTGGAAACAGCACATCCATCGCCCGCACCGTTTTGCCATCGTCGTTTTGTTTCATGTAAAACGCTTTGATGTCTTTTGGATAATTGGTAAGAATAACGGGTTTTTTAAAGTGTTTTTCGACCAGAAAGCGTTCGTGTTCTGATTGCAAATCCGCGCCCCAGCCTTCTATTATGTACTGAAATTTCTTCTTCTTGTTGGCGTTCGAGTTTTTAAGTATGTCGATGGCTGCGGTGTAAGTAATGCGTTCAAAAGGATTTTCGAGCACAAACCTGAGCTTTTCGATAAGTTCCATTGAGCGGTCGTCTTCTTTTTTGTTTTTTTCCTCATCCTGCAGGCGTTTGCTGAGGAACAACAGATCGTCCATGCAGTTTTCAAGAGCATAACCGATAACATATTTCAGCATATCTTCGGCCAAGTCCATGTCGTCGTTGATGTCGTTAAAAGCCACTTCGGGTTCAATCATCCAGAATTCAGCCAGATGGCGTGTTGTGTTCGAATTTTCGGCTCGGAATGTGGGGCCAAAAGTATAAACCTTCGAAAGGGCCAGTGCTGCCATTTCAGCCTCCAGTTGCCCACTAACCGTAAGGTTGGCAGCCTTGCCAAAAAAATCGTCTCTAAAGTTTACTTTTCCTTCCTCTGTTTTTGGAATGTTGTTTAAGTCGAGCGTAGTTACCTGAAACATCTCGCCCGCACCTTCGGCATCCGATCCGGTGATAATTGGGGCGTGAATGTTGTAGAAACCATTGTCGTTAAAAAACTTATGTATGGCAAAAATAAGTGTGTGACGGATGCGACCGATGGCGCTAAAAGTGCTGGTACGGTAGCGGAGGTGTGCCTTTTCACGTAAAAACTCGAGCGAGTGTTTTTTTGGTTGTAGTGGATAATCGTTGGGGTTGGCTTCGCCCAAAATCTCAAGTTTTTTGCACTGTACTTCAACACGCTGTCCGCTTCCAGCTGATTCAATCAGAAGTCCGTCTACCGATAAAGCCGCTCCAGTATGAATGTGCTCCAGCATGGCTTCGTTTTCTGGAGTCATCTCAACCACTATTTGTATGTTATTTATCGTTGAACCGTCATTTAAGGCAATGAAAGCCACGTTTTTACTTCCCCTTTTTGTGCGTACCCATCCTTTAACATTGATGTCGCAACCGGCTTCTGTTGTTTTCAACAGCTCATTGATTTCAATTCTTTTCACTTTTTTGTCATTTAAAAACTTTACAAAAAAACTAAATTTCACCCAATTAAACACGGGTTATGCCTTTAAATAATTGTACAACTGTTTCCGCTAGCAATAATCTGTAGCGAAATGGCTCAGAATAATTATGGGAAATTCACGTTTATGGCACAGATTAACTACACAAATGAAAGAGGTTTTTGCTTTAGGATTTGTTTTGATTTTACAGTTTGTAGCTATTGGTGCAGGACTGCAGCATGTTTTTTTGTTTAAGAATGCCCCCAGCAGCGAAGAGGTAATTTTTTGGAATGTAGATCGAAAAATAAGTTGGGACGATTTCCGTACTAAGCAAAAACCACCCGGAAAAATGCCGGCAGCTTTATCTGTTTGTGGTATCGGTTTTGAGGGGGTTGAAGAGAATGGCGAAATGATTTCGGTAAAAATTGCGGTTAAGTTTTATCCTGAAAAGTCGTGGAAACACCCCGATCATCTCACCAACGAAGTGCTTGCTCATGAGCAATTACACTTTGACATAACCGAATTGATGGGGCGCCGATTTCATCAGGAAATTCTGACATTAAAAAAACGGGGGAAATTAAACCAGCGCACGCTTACCAAAGCTTACGACAAGATAAGTAAGCAACATGCCGAAATGCAGGCTCTCTACGATAAGCAAACAAATCATAGCTTGAATTTGAGGCTACAGGAATGGTGGTCGAATTATGTGGCTGCTGAATTATTGAATTCTTCTGAACTTTCTGATTATCATTATATTCTTCTAAAATAAAAAAGATTCCAGTCCCATTTTAATGTTTTATATATTTGCCCCACAAAAAGGATCGTATGCGTTTTCGTGTTGCTGTAGCTTTTCTGGGTATTTTGGTTCTGTTTTCTGCTGGGTGCAGCAAAGAAAGTAAATCGGAATG
>CAYWNI010000167.1:0-6987 GCA_964459525.1 uncultured Lentimicrobiaceae bacterium
TGAATCTCCCAAATGTTATTTTGACTCACTTGCGAGAAAATCTGATTTATTGAGTCTTCGCCAAAAGCGCCACCATTGAGTTGCATAAGCATCCATTGGCCCATGTCGTCGGAGGTGGAGTATAATCCTGCCGCAGCCCCGTTTATCATATCGCCATAATTGGCAAATGCATGCAGTTCGCCGTCGATGGTGTTATGAGGTGATGCCAGGTTATCGTGATTTTTGATGCGCGACAGAGCCGGGTAGGTGTTTTCCATTTTCAGGGGATCGAGAATTCGGGTCTGGACGAAGTCTTCCCAAGTTAGGCTGCTTTTTCTTTTAATAAGCTCTCCGGCAACCAAATACAGCAGGTTGTTGTAGGCGAACTCAGTTCTGAAGGGTGATTCAGGCTCGAAATGGCTGTAGCAGGTTAGCACATCTTCGATGGTAAAATTCGAGCTGTCCGGAAAAAACATCAAATCCCCGTTTCCAAGCCCAAGTCCGCTGTGGTGCGAAAGTAAATCGGTTATGATAAAATTTTCGGTAACGTAGGGGTTGTACATCTTAAACTCGGGAATGTGATCGGTTACTTTGTCGTTCCAGGAAATCTTGCCTTCGTCGACCAAGATGGCCAGTGCAGCCGTTGTAAAGGCTTTGCTGTTGCTGGCAATAGCAAACTGGGTGCTGGCATCGGCTTTTTCTCCCGTTACAACTGATTTTACGCCGTAACCTTTGCTGTGTATCACTTTTCCATCTTTTACAATGGCTACTGCTGCACCAGCTACATTTAGTTTCGTTAGGGCTGCTTCCACTAGCGAATCAACTTCTTTTTCGCCAATTTGTGCCGTTGCTATTTGGGTTTCCGCTGCAAGAAACAACAGAACGACAAGCATTATTTGTAGGTTTTTAAAGCTCATGGGTATTATTTCGTTAGTGATTTGTGCAAATGTATTGATTATTTTTGTCACGAAAAGCACCGCTGCGAAAGGCGTAGTGATGTTTTATCGGTATGTTTGTCGCCAAATAAAATTGATTTATGATTCTTTCCCTTTTTATTATTTCGGGTTTGCTTCTGTTGGGAGGCATTGTATTTTTCGTTAAGCGCAAAGCACTGCTTGGGTGGATGTTTTTGTTGCTTGGTATTTTCGGATTCGTGTTGGCCATTGTCGTAAAATGGCTTTATCCTGAAATTATGTAGTTGTTATTTGCCTAAGCAGCCAACTCTACTAAAGCTATCAGGTTAACTAATTGGTGATGTCGAACCAGTTTTTTAATCTTGTGTCGTGCCAGTGGGTGGTCGATTTATGGTGAAACTCGTTGGTATGTTGGTCGTAAGTGTAATCGTTGCTCCAGTCGTGGTAGTTTTGACTGATTTGCTTAACAGCGTCAACAATAAAGTCAAGTTCTTCGTCGGTCATGGTTGGGTGCAGCGAAACCCTGATAAATCCGGGTTTTTCGGATAAATTGCCACTGTTTATTTTTTCTACAATACGCTGTGACTCTTCCGGTGTAACGTTGAGTAAAAAATGCCCATAGGTGCCGGCACAGGCACATCCTCCTCTTACCTGTATGCCAAACCTGTCGTTTAGGAGTTTTACAATTAAATTAAAATGCATTTTTTCAAACCAAAACGAGAATATTCCGAGGCGGTCTTTGTCGTTATCGGCCAGAATGTGAATGCCGGGAATGGCTGAAAAACCTGCAAAGGCACGTTCTACCAATTGTTTTTCGCGTAAGTGTATGCATCGGGTGTTGAGCTGGTTTTTAACCTGAATGGCCAAGGCTATTTTAATGGCCTGTAAAAAGCCCGGAGTGCCACCATCTTCACGCAGTTCGATGTCATCGTAATATTTATGCCCACCCCAAGGGTTGGTCCACTCAACTGTTCCGCCACCCGGATGGTCTGGTACCAGACACTGGTATAAGTGTTTGTTGAAGACCACTACGCCAGAACTTCCGGGTCCACCCAGAAATTTATGGGGTGAAAAAAAGACCGCATCTAGCGATTGTTTTGGGTTTTCGGGGTGCATATTTATGTCGACGTAGGGCGCTGATCCAGCAAAATCTATAAAAACCAAGCCGCCATTTTCGTGCATAATTTCGGCAAGTTCGTAATAAGGCGGCTCTACACCAGTAACGTTGGAGCAGGCTGTAAACGAACCTATCTTCATCTTTCGGCCGGCATATTTTTCTAGTTGTTTTCTGAGTTCATCTGGAACCACATTATTTTGTTCGTCGGGTTGCAGCACCACCACATCGGCAATGGTTTCTACCCAAGAAGTATGGTTGCTGTGGTGTTCCATGTGGGTAATAAAAACAACAGGACGGTCTTCATCGGCAATACATTCTTTTGCAACGGGTATTACGGAGCAACTTCGAAGCCCCAATATGCGTTGCATCTTATTTATTACGGAGGTCATGCCAAAGCCGGCTGTTATAATCACGTCGCCGTTGTTAGCGCCAACATGTTGCTTAATAATTTGCTGGGCTTTTTGGTAAGCCTTGGTCATCATGGTGCCCGATTCGGTTGTTTCGGTATGCGTGTTGGCGACAAATGGACCTATGTCCTCCATTATTTTTTTTTCAATCGGTCGATACAGCCGTCCGCTGGCAATCCAGTCGGCATAAATCATCTTTTTTTTGCCGTAGGGAGTTTCAATAATCAGCTCATCCCCGATAATGTGTTTTCTGAAAGCAGCAAAATGCGCTTCGAGATTTTCATGACAATGTACCATAATTGCTAAATATGTAATAGATGACACCCCGACCACGAAAAAGTTTGCATGTGAATGGTTTCAATGTATTAGTGGCCGACCACAAAAATAAGCTAATAATTGAAACGGGAAAGAGGACTTGTGACCTCACGCAAGGGTTAACGAGATGCTAATATTTCCTTTTTTGATGATAGTTTGCATTTCAAACTCCAAACACTACCGCTCAAACCTGGGTAAAACAAAACCGATTTGTTCTGTAAACACCTTTCGCCTTGTTTCTACGAAGCGCGGGTAAGAATATTCAATTAGCTCATTTTCAGTAGCTATGTATAGATTTTTGTCGTTGGTGTTGAAACAGATGTCACTTATAGCGGTGTTTGTCTCCAAAACAAAACGCCATGCTCCCGACTCCAAATCAAAAGTGTATACCAGATTGCCCGTCCACACCAAAAAATGTCCGATATCTATTTTAACGGCGTTTTCAATGTTTCCGAAAGGAGCGTCAAAGCTGTTTACAATGGTGTTTTGGTCGGCATCAAAAAGTATCACAATACCCAGGTCGCCAACATTTCCGAAAAGTGTAAACAGATTGCCATCCTGGTAGTTGAATCCTGCCACCAATCTGAAATCGGAGGGGTATGTGTGCTTGGTCATGCCGGTTTGGGTGTAGCACGTAATTGTTTTCCCGATAGTTCCGGTTCGGCTTTTTAAGGTGTAAACAAACAACTGTTCGCCAAAGGCCATGTTTTCCGAAAAGGTATTGGCAAATGTCGTGGTGGTCATCTGCTGTAAGCCGTTCGAAGCAAATACCGAAACAACCCTGCCATTGCCCTCTCCATAATAGATCATCGGCGGGTAGCTTGCCAAAAAAGTAAACTCTGGATAAGGCAACGTAGCCTCGGTAGTCCACGCGACTTCAAAATCTGTATTGCGCAGGGCGACAAGCTTTTCGGGAAGTTTTGTCGCTAGCAGCGTTAGGTCGTGCTCAATAGAAGTGGTCGCATGCGTAACGATTCCGGGAAGTGGAATTCGCTTGGTTTCAGCAAGTAATGTATCGGTAGTGGTCAGACTGTAATTGTTGTTTCCCGAAAAGGTAACAAGTGTTAACCCAATGAACTTGAGTGGTTTGTTGATAAGGTGGATCGTGCGAAACCAACTTTTACTTTCACTGCCAAAGTGTAGTGTAATCTTCACATAGGCTATTTCCGTCTTTGTGCTTTCGAGCACTCCCGTCATCAGAGGAATGCTGAAGAAGTTGGCCGTGTCGGGGGGCTGGATATTTGCAGTTGGAGATAGGGGGATCAAATCTGCGTTTAAAAGGCTAACCTCCAGTCGGCTAACTAGCTTGTCAGAACTGTAGTTAAACTCAACCCAAATGGTATCGGGCAGGTTGATTATACTTCCTTCCAATGGACTAACAATCAGGCAATCGGCTACAACAGCAGATTCTGATTTATGACATGAAGCAGCCAAAAGTCCTAGAAATATAAGCGCCAGATATTTGAGAATTTTTATTTTCATTGGTGACGGCAATTTACATTTATTTTGTAATTTTAATGCCTTAAACCCTCCGATATGTTAAATAATATAACCTTAGACAGAATTCTTTTTCTCGACATCGAAACCGTTCCCGGTGTGCCTGAATATGAGAATTTAACCGATACCATGAAAGCCTTGTGGGATAAAAAATCGCGGCGATTAAAACAAGACGAAAACCAGACTTCTGCTGAAATGTACAACAGTGCAGGCATTTATGCTGAGTTTGGAAAAATCGTTTGCATTTCTTGCGGTTTTTTTTCGGGGCGTGAGTTTCGTATTAAATCGTTTTATGGCGATGATGAGAAAATCCTTCTAACTGAGTTTGCTGACATGTTGGTACGACATTTCGACCGAACCGATGCGCTGCTGTGTGCCCATAATGGTAAAGAATTCGACTTTCCATACATAGCTCGTCGTATGCTCGTGCAGCGTGTTGAGTTGCCTTCAATACTCGATATGGCAGGAAAAAAACCCTGGGAAATTCAGCATTTGGATACCATGGAACTATGGAAGTTTGGCGACTACAAACACTACACTTCGCTGGAGTTGCTTGCTGCAATCTTTAATATTCCAACCCCCAAAGATGATATTGATGGCAGCATGGTGGGCAAAGTTTACTGGCAGGAACAAGACCTTGAAAGGATCGCAGTTTACTGTGAAAAGGATGTGCTTACCATTGCCCAGCTTTTCAAACGGTATCAAGGGCAAGAGCTAATTGCAGATGCAGATGTTGTGTTGGCTTCGCGTTAAATAACGGATTAGTTGCAATTTGACTTTAAAAGGAGTTGGTGGATTTTGCCATTGTACTTTTTTTATTAACAAATGAACCAGCCAAAACCATTATTTGTACTTTTGGCTCTATGGAAGAAGTCAGGAAAGAGGTCAGGAAACCAGCCCTTTTAGCAGGAAAGGGCGCAAGTTTGCAGCAGTCGTATGAACATGGGAAGGTGCAACCACAGGCGGTGGATCTAGAAGAAGCTGTGTTGGGAGCTATGATGATAGAAAAAGATGCTGTTTCTGCGGTAATCGACATCCTGTCTGCCAAAGTTTTTTACAAGGACAGTCACCAGCGAATATTTTCCGCGATTTCAGAACTGTTTACTGAGTCGGAACCAATTGATATTCTTACTGTTACCAACAAGTTAAAAAGCAATGGTGAGCTTGAAATAGTTGGTGGAGCATATTATATCACCATGCTCACAAGCCGAATTGCGTCTGGTGCGAATGTTGAATTCCATGCACGTATCGTAATGCAGAAACACATTCAGCGTGAGCTTATTCGCATCTCTTCTGAAACAATAAAGGATGCCTTTGAGGACACAACTGACGTGTTTAATTTACTTGACAAAGCCGAGCAAAGTCTTTTTTCGGTTTCGGAAAACAATTTGCGCCGGAATTTTCAGGATATGCCTTCGTTGATCAGGCAAGCCATTCTGGATATCGAACATGCCCGCGATGCCGACGGCCAAATGCGTGGCGTGCCTTCGGGTTATACTGCCCTCGACCGCATTACGTCAGGCTGGCAAAAATCGGATTTGATTATTTTGGCCGCACGTCCTTCGATGGGTAAAACGGCTTTCGCCTTAAATATGGCTCGAAATGTTGCCGTACAGTTTAACCGCCCCGTTGCTTTTTTCTCACTTGAAATGTCAGCTGTTCAGCTTGTTACGCGTCTTATTTCCAGCGAATCTGAACTGCGTTCTGATAAACTCAAGCGCGGCGATCTGGCTAGTTACGAATGGCAGCAGCTTACCGATAAAATTTCTAATCTGGTTGAAGCCAAAATGTTTATCGACGATACGCCTGCACTTTCTATTTTTGAACTCAGGGCAAAATGTCGACGACTAAAGCAGCAGCACGATATCCAGATGGTGTTTATCGATTATTTACAGCTGATGACATCTGGTGGAGATAGTCGCGGTAATCGGGAACAAGAAATTAGCCAGATTTCACGATCGCTGAAAGCATTGGCCAAGGAACTTGATGTTCCGGTGTTGGCTTTATCGCAGCTGAGCCGAGCCGTTGAGAGTCGCCCAGGACACAAACGCCCTATCCTCTCCGACTTACGAGAGTCTGGAGCTATTGAGCAGGATGCTGACCTTGTGTTGTTTATCTACCGTGCCGAATATTACAAAATCGATCAGTTTGAGGACGGAACACCTACCCAGGGAGTTTCTGAAATCATTATCGCCAAACACCGAAATGGTTCTGTGGGCGATGTGAAACTGAAGTTTATTGCTGATTACGCCAAATTTGACGACTATCAGCAAGCTTATAACGAGAATGCAACGGGAGCTGCACAAATGGGCGCAGGTTTAAAAAGTTTCCCTTCAAAAATGAATTCTGATCTGGAGGATGAAGATTCTCCCTATTAATTTAATAATTAATACTTTTATAATGAACACAATCAAATGTAATCTAATTTGCCTGAGCATGCTTCTGCTTTTTGCCTTTGGCACGAATACCGCTATTGCTCAAAAAAGCATTATGCTTAAATACAATCTTAAAGCCGGACAGCAGTTTAGCAACGAGAGCAGCATCGAGCAAACTATCCAATTTGAAGCCATGGGCCAAAAGGCCACCCTTGATCAGGACATGGATTTCTACATGACTAATGCGGTAGATTCGGTTGAAAACGGTAACATTACCCAAAGCAGCACCATTGATCGTGTTGTGATGGATCAGCAGATTTTTGGAATGTCCTTAAAATATGATTCTGAGGATAGTACCACCTTTAACTCGCCAAAGGGACCCG
>CAYWNI010000168.1:0-6979 GCA_964459525.1 uncultured Lentimicrobiaceae bacterium
CTTTGCTGCCCCCAATTACAACCCCTAATATTCAGTTACTTTGCATGCCAATATCAAAGCCAGCCTTACATTGTGGCTGGCTTATTCCAAAAGCGTATCAACGCTAATTTAACCCGAACCAAGCACGATTCTTTAAATCAATCAGATTTTGGATGATCAGTTGTTTTTCTTCTTCGTAATTTGCTGAACTCTTGTAGGTGCAACCCAACGCATCAGCCAAATTGTTCAGTCCTGCATTGGTGTCAGGATAATCTTGCCCGTTGTATTTGTACACACAACCTGATCCTGTAGTGCAACATACTTCAACATTTTTTTCCACCCCACAGTTAAGGATTTCGTTCATGTCTTGCTGTTCGCAGCTCTCATCTGAGGTTGTTTCGCAGCCTGAGTAGGACAAGGAAAATAATGCAATAATTGCAATGGCTACCAACGACTTTAATGCTTTCATGTTTTTATTATTTAGATTATACGTTTTAAACTTTCAACATTTTTATTTGACACAAAACTATAACAATTTTAATTCTAAATTGACTTTTTTGGTTTATTCAGGCTCGGTATCGTAATGAATATTTTTGGGGAAGAAGATAAAATCGAGCATCTTTTGTTGAACCCTAATCTTATTTATCATGTCATTTCGGTCGTCCTTGGTATCGCGCCCCACCTTCGACTTTCCATTGGTTGTAGTATATCTGATTTTTTGCGAGCTTTTCTTCAACGACTCTTGATCTATTTCTTCTCCGCTTTGGTCTTGCTTTTCGTTTCTCCTATTCGATTTTCCAAAAAGAATATTACTCAAATGCAGTTCAAGATGGTATTGACTATTGCCGTCCAAACTTTGCATACCAAAAGCGGCTATATCCAATGCGTTGCTTACAATGTTGGTTCTGGGGACATAAAGTTTATTTTTAAACATGAAAATGCTGCTCCTCAGGGTTTTAAATTGTATATTGTCGAGTTCTTTAATGCTGCTAAATTTAGAAACCTCGGTGGCCGGTGCATAGTTATACACTCCACCTTTCTCTAGTATGACATCGCCACTTACCATCATTCTGTCCATTAGTATAGAATCGTCGATGGCGACAAATGTGTTCAAATCAGTTGAAAATAAACCACTAATGTTTTCATAAGTAATAACCGAATCCATTCCAAAATTATCCATGTCCTTCAGCATGGTTCGGATGTTCATGTTTTGAATGATATGGTGTGTCGATACAGATTGGGTACCATCATTTCGCACCTTGTAATTTATCGAATTATTCATTTCACCTTCAAACACCTTGAATTTGAACTGATCCATAATGTATGAACTGTCCGTTAACTTAAAAAGTGACGATAAATCATTGACGTGTAGGCGATATACATTGAAATCTTCGAGTGGTAAAGAGTCTACGATAACACTATTTATGGTTGCAGATCCGTGAACGAGAAAAGTCCAATTACGCGCATCAGATGTGGTATTGGTTTCCGTAGCAGCCGCTTCGGTTGTATTTAAATCCATAAGATGTTTAAAATCATCGAATAAGAAATCTCCGAAATGCATATGTGTGTTAACATACAATTGCTCTTCTTGGTTAAGAATAACCGTTTTATAGATGTTTCGTACAACCGTTGAATCCATTTTAAGCGCCAATCCATTGTAAATTGCCGAAAAATCATCTACGGTTAGCACATCATTATCCAAATCTAAACACACCGAAAGGCTATCAACATCCATAATGGAATCAGGAAAAGCAAGGTTTACATTATTAAAGGTCAAATTTATACGACTCTTTTCAAAAAGCAGCGGAAACAATTGAGCCTCCAGTGAATCGGGATTTATTCTTCCATTTGAATGAATTTTCGCAACAATGTTTCCAGACATATCTGTTATGAGCGAATCGGGCAAAAAGGGCATCAACTCATCCAATGCGAGTAAAATATTCGTGTTGAGGTCAAACTGTGGCGTTTCAAAATTTGCAATTGTCCCATTTGCAACCAACTGATTTTTCCCTTGATTTATAATAAGCGATTTCAGTTTCGTACTCACTGCTTTAGGATTGGAAATATGACCAGATACATTAGCTGATAACGATGTGTTTTTCAAGTCGAGGTCTAATGTGCTTGATTTCAATACCAGACTATCAATACCAATTTCTTTTGTCCTTAATCCCTGGGGAGCATAATCGATGTTGGCACTAAAATACTCTAATTGAATGGAATCCATTAGCAAGGCTTCGATGTCATGAAAATTCAACGCGATAAAAGTATTGTCAAGGACATAATCTGTAAAGTCATCATTATAAACTTTAGGTAGAATCCCGCTTGTTTTAACCGTGCCAACGATATTCCCCTGCAAGTTTTGAGCCAGGCTATCTGGAATTAATTTTTTGAAATCGAGCAGGGTGATGTCCAAACTTGACCGAAGGTTGTATTGCGTGTTTTCAGTGCCGGCAATATTTCCTTTCAATCCAAAAGTGCTTTTGCCACTAACCATATCAAAATTATAGATGTCGATGTTGGCCTCACTCAAATCTGACTTTTTACCTGTCGAAATTTGGGCAGATAGATTGGCCTCGTTGATTTCAGGATAATCGACAGTTTTCAGCATAATTTTCTTGAAATCAAGCTGGCCATCAACCTGAGGCAACAAAGTTGAGTCAGCAAACGTGCCCTGTATGGTGGCCGAAAAACCCAAATTCCCATCCACATCCACAACCCCAAACTCTTTAAAATACTGTTTGGGTACATATTTTTTTAACGTGTTTAAATCCATGTTCAGCGCCTCAATGCTAACGTCAACTTCCATGGTGTCGTTGGTCGTGAAATTTCCCTTCATATCTAGTACAATACCCTCGCTGTTGAAGGCCAGCTTTTGAATTTGGATATAATTATCGATCTGTTTCATGTCGATATCGACGGAAATATTATCAATTTGAGCCAGTTTATCATCTCCAATAAGGGAAATATATTGGTTAGGGATGTATTTTTTCAAAATGTCAAAATCAAGGTCCTTTGCTGTCAGCATGGCGTTTAGCTTAATGGTATCGGCAAGTGCAAGATTCCCTTCCAAACCCAAATTAAAACCTTCGCTCATTATGGCAAGCTCTTTTATGATGGCTTCTTTGTCATTATACGATAAATTGAAAGTTACCTTACACGACTCCATTTCATTAATTTTTGTGTCCTCAAAATAGCAATGGCTCAAAATGAAGCTTCCGTTTGTTTTTCCTTGATAAATATTGTTTTTGGTTTTGGCTTTGAGTATAATTTCCGAAATAGTAACTTGCGACCCTATTTGATTTAAGCTATCGTAATACCTGATATGAATGTTTTCCAGTTTCAATTCTTCGGCGCTCAAGTCGAGCGGCGATGATACAGACTCGCTTTTAACAACCGTGCTGGTGTCGGTAAATGCATTGATAATGAAATCGATATTTGATTTTCCGGCACTATCAACCTCATAATCAAAATCCAGACCAGATATTTCCATTTCATCTATTGTGTAAATTCCGTGGATCAAATCCCAGGTATCAAGGCCAACTTTCAAGCTATTAACAAAGAAAAGAGTGTCGCTTTTTTCGCTTTTCGGATTGCCAATATACAGCTGGTTAATTTCGGCACTCAGCCGGGGAAACGAGAAAAGAGGAACGAGAGAAACTTTGCCCACCGACATGGGAGCGTTGATCTGGCTTTCAAGCTTTTCCACAGTAAAGGTTGCCAATTCGTCTTCGAACACCTTGGCAACAACAACCGTAAGTAGCATGAAAACTACCATTGAAATAATTACTATACCTGTTATTTTCAATATTTTATATAGGATTTTCATGCTTCTAATTTGATTTTATTTAACAATGCCCTGTCAATTCAAGTTCCACAAATTTAATAGAAATTTGGCGTGAACTGCTAGTTCATTGAATGAACTGTAAAGTAAAATAATAAGTGCCTGATGTGGTATAAGGTTTTTATTGTTAAACAATCCCATTTCTCCATTAACTGCATGTTGCAAGTAACCGATACTCATCTTTCCAAAAAAAACAAAAGTTTCCCTTCAATAGAAAAATCATCTTGATAAGATGGCAAATGATAATTTCACTTGAAAATTTTAGAGCCAATGAAATGCAATTGTAAACCTGATAATTAGCTGTATTATAATTCTTTACACAGCAAATGATTTTGAAGAATCATCATCTCAAAATTTTGCTAACTATTAAAGGAAAATTGGTAAGGTTTTTGTATATAACACATACAGTACCAATAATTAAACGAAGAAATATCTGCAAAAAACTGGAAATGCCGCAACCTCCACTTAACTTTGAAACTCAATAAGAGTGGGTGCTAATTACCAAGTTTTTTAAAGTTAAGGCGATAGACTCAAATAAGTTAAACATTGCCTATCTTTGGTGGACTAAATGCCTAAATATTAAAACATAGGGGCGTCTACTGGTTGATCAAAGCGTTTGGTGTCTTTATCAAGCACAACGCTACGAATTTTGAAAGTCGAATATGGTTATTGAATCTTAAAATATACTAAAATGAAAAAAGCTCAGTTATTTTTATTCTCCCTCTTTATAGCTTTGGCAATAATTTCATGCCAAAAAACAACACCCAACGATACAGCGGAAGCCTTTTCAGACCTTATTGTCTCGGATAGTTTCGCTTGGGCGAGCTATCAAACTGGCACGCTAAATGTTCAAGTAGTAGGCGATGGAAGTGGGAAGTTATTGTGTTTATACGACCTCAATGGCAACATAATTGACAGTAAACGAATCACGAGCAACAACCTTAACTTTTCGTTTTCAACACTGAATTTGACCGATACATTGCGGTTGTACTCCCCCGACAATTTTTTAAGCAAGTACATTATCGCCAATCAGGGACATGCGGATTTTCCATTTTATTCGGAAAAATCAGCTCCAAACAGTATTGCCGTCGATTATGCGTTAAATTTTAATGGGGAAACTGATTATGTTCAAATTAACAACAACGCAAGTGGTGGCATGGTAACAGGTTTCCCTTTTACCTTCAGCGCTTGGTTTAAAACTTCAGGCCCTACTGAAGGCAATGATGACATGGTACTACTGGACATCGCCAACCCAAACTACGCCAGCAAATACTATGGAATATCCATAAGAAAATACGACGACAAGTATAAAGCTGTTATCGTGGCAAGGAACGGCGAAAGCGAAAGGGTAAAAAGCTTTAATCAGAATTTGGCAGACGATACCTGGCATCAAGTGGTAGGTGTATTCCAATCTGACAACTCGAGGCTGCTCTATATTGATGGGGTTTATACTGGCAAAAGCTCCAGTGTTGTTGCCTTTGATGCCGATGCGATAATCACAGCAATTGGCAGATGGAGCGATAATACACCAAGCGAGTATTATCATCAATTAATTGATAATGTGAGTGTTTGGAACAAAGAACTAAGCGATGCCGAAATATTGGATTATTATAACAACCATCCCACAGGAACCGAATTAAATCTGGTTGGCTTATGGGATTTTAATGAAGGAGAAGGAACCTCTGTAAATAATCTGGCTACAGCGGGAGGTTACAATGGATCTGTTTTCGGTTCGCAATTTCAAGCCACTACAAATCCTGAAGACAGCGATGGCGATGGTGTAACCGATGACAATGATGCGTTTCCTAACAACGCCGACATTGCTTTTGTAGATGTATATCCTTACGGAAATAATTACTATTTCCACCTTTACGAAGACCTTTGGCCAGGCATAGGCGACTACGATTTTAACGACGTAATCATGAAAACAAAACTATCGGCTTATTTCAACAGCAGTAATAAACTGGTAGGAGGAAATGTAAATTCACAAGTATATTGGATAGGTGGCGGAATACCCAGAGGCGTTGGAATGGAGTGGTTAGAATCGAATGGTTCCGGCTCCCGCTTGGCCTACCTTCCCGCAGCTTCAACCAGTTTTGAGGAACCCAATAATGTTCTTACCGATCCGGAAGTAAACAACGCTGTTAAATTATTTGATGGCCAAATTGTTAACAGTTTGAACGAAACCGTAGATTTTGATTTTACTTGGGACAATACTTTGGGTGGTAATTTGCTTAATGTACAGGTTTACATATATAATATGCGTCCCCACGAAGTTCACACTTATGGATTTCCACCAACGACAGCCGCTGATATGGCTTTGTTTGACACAAGAGATGATGCCTCGCAAACCACCTGGGACTGGACTCCTGGAAACACCTTTTCTGTTCCGGCTAATTTTTACAAAACAAGTACAAATTTACCCTGGGGACTGGAAGTTGTAACCGATAAATTTTGGGTTCCCAACGAAAAAACCCCAATTCTTGAAGCGTATCCAATGTTTAAAGAATGGGCCGAATCAGGTGGGGCAGTTAATCAACAATGGTATAAATATCCGAGTACCAGCCATACCTTTTTGCCTGAATAGACTGGCAGCGTTTCAAATCTTCTTTAACGCCTTTAGAGTTAAAGAAGATTGAAATACATCTTACAACACGTTGAGCCTGTTGGCATCTTGTTTTAAAAAGATGAACAACAGAATGGTAAAAGCCCACAACGAGGAACCTCCATAACTAAAAAAGGGCAAAGGAATACCTACTACGGGCGCCAGACCAATGGTCATGCCAATGTTGATGGCAAAATGAAAAAACAACACGGAGGCCACGCCATAGCCATAAATCCTGCTAAACACAGAACGCTGTCGCTCGGCAAGCAAAACCAATCGGATTAGCAGGGTAAGAAAGAGCAAAATAACAACTGAAGACCCAATAAATCCCCACTCCTCGCCTACAGTGCAAAAAATAAAATCGGTGCTTTGCTCCGGCACAAAATGATACCGTGTTAAAACACCATTGCGAAAACCTTTGCCTGTAAGTCCTCCTGAGCCAATAGCAATTTTCGACTGGTTAACATTATAGCCAGCGCCACGCAAATCCTGCTCAATGCCCAAAAGCACGTTAATCCGCTTTTTCTGGTGGGGCTCTAACACATGTTCAAAAG
>CAYWNI010000169.1:0-6962 GCA_964459525.1 uncultured Lentimicrobiaceae bacterium
CTACTGCTTGTTTATGGTTTCGATTTGGTAAAAGTGTATGTTAACCTCATTAATTTTGGATTGAAACAACTCCGTTTGCAAGCCGCCGAACCTTGGGAAATTTTTAGTGCCTTGCTTGCCGTGTATGTTATTGTAGGTGCTGCGGCAGCCTGGATGGGCTACTTAGCCGGAAGAAAAGCACTAACTATGAGAGGCGAAAGCATGGAGATTCCCAAAAGTCTTGATTTTAATCAACGTGAATTTTTTCCGACTGGAAGCCAGTTAAAAACCTCAACAGGATTGCTTTTTGTTCATCTATTGGCTATTCCTTTGGGTTTATTTCTGATAAATTATGTCAGTTTTATAATCGGGCTTATTTATGTTGTGCTTTACATTGTGATTTTTGGATTCAGGTATCGTTTCGCCATGAGGCGGTTGCGCAAACCTGTTTTCTGGTCACAAATGGTTATCATTCTTTTGCTTTCAACTTTTTTCTGGAATGTAGGCGCCCAGCCTTTTGGCCCCAGCACTGAGGGAGCTAAAATAGGTTTTGAAATGATGATTCGGGCCTTTTTTGTGGTGATTGCCTTCACCTCGCTGAGTGTTGAACTACGAAATAATAAGGTAAGAGATTTCTTGTTTAGCGCAGGAATGGGACAGCTTTACCAGGCTATTGGTCTAGCTTTTGGTGCTTTACCAGTAATGATTTCACTTTTACCGGGGTCAAAACAAATTCTCCGCCATCCGATACGTTCACTATTACAACCGATAGCCATGGCCGATGATTGGTTTGAGATTTTCAAAAGCAAATCGCAACCCAATAATTAAAAAGTTCAGAAAAAATGATCTAAGGACAAGAATTTCAGCAGCCCACTAATTACTCTACCGTAACCGATTTCGCCAGATTTCTTGGCATATCTACACTACAACCACGATTTACGGCTATATAATAAGCCAGTTTTTGCAGTGGAATGGTAGCCAAAATTGGAACAAACATCTCTTCTGTATCTGGAATTTCGATAACATAATCAGCTAACCCACTTACCGTTACATCTCCTTTGGTGACAATGGCAATTACCTTTCCACTACGTGCTTTCACTTCCTGAATATTGCTCACTATTTTATCGTAAATACCCTTTTTGGTGGCAATAAACACGACAGGCATATTTTCGTCGATTAGGGCAATCGGGCCATGTTTCATTTCGGCAGCAGGATAGCCTTCTGCATGTATATAACTGATTTCTTTTAACTTAAGAGCCCCTTCAAGTGCTACCGGAAAATTATATCCTCTTCCCAGATATAGAAAATTTTGCACATTGGTAAAATGGGTAGCCACCTCTTCGGTAACACCAGAATCGTTAAGAACCATTTCCACCTTTTCTGGAATATTCTCAAGCTCAGTAAGTAAACGAATAAAATTTGAACGGGTAATTGTGCCTTTCAATTCTGCCAAACGCAGGGCCATCAGTGTTAACACAGTAACCTGAGCTGTAAAAGCTTTGGTTGATGCCACGCCAATTTCAGGCCCAGCATGGGTATAAGAACCGGCATGGGTAGCGCGGGCAATTGACGATCCAACCACGTTGCAAATACCCAGAATAGTAGCTCCTTTCGACTTGGCAAGCTCTATGGCCGCCAGCGTGTCAGCGGTTTCTCCCGACTGCGAAATGGCAATAACCACATCGCCCTCGTTAATAATAGGATTTCTATACCTAAACTCAGAAGCGTATTCAACTTCAACAGGAATGCGTGCGATATCTTCAAATAAATATTCACCAACAAGTCCGGCATGCCATGAAGTGCCACAAGCGATAATTACGATTCGGTTTGCCGCAATAATTTTTTGTTCATAATCAACAATGCCTCCCAGCGAAACAATACCCTTGTTGGCATTGAGCCGGCCGCGCATGCTGTCTTTTATTGAGCGGGGTTGCTCATAAATTTCTTTCAGCATAAAATGCTCATAACCTCCTTTTTCCAGTTCGCTCAAGTTCATTTCAAGCTTTTGGACGTAAGGTGTTTTTTCGTGGTTTTTTATATCTCTCAATTTAAGGCTTTCTCCTCGCGTAAGCACAGCAACCTCTTCATCGTTAAGATAAACCACGTTTTTCGTATACTCAACAATGGGTGTAGCATCACACGCAACGTAATAGTCGTCAACACCAATACCAATAACCAGCGGACTGCCTTTGCGTGCAGCAATAATGGTATTTGGATGATCGGCCGACAAAATTACGATGGCATAAGCACCTATAACTTGATTCAAAGCAATACGTACCGCTTCATCAAGCTTAACCTCCTCATTTAACTGGATATCCTCAATCAAGTTAATCAAAACTTCGGTATCAGTATCTGAAGAAAATGAATACCCACGATTTATCAATTCCTCTTTGAGTGAAGCATAATTTTCGATGATGCCATTATGAATGATCGAGAGCGATTTTGTTTGAGAATAATGGGGATGAGCATTTTGCTGATTTGGTTCGCCGTGAGTGGCCCAGCGGGTGTGGGCAATACCCAACTCTCCATCAAGGTCCTTCCCTTCAAGGTATTGCTGCAAATCAGCAACTTTTCCCTGCGATTTGTAAGTTTTGAGTCCGTGATTGAGTAATGCAATTCCAGCGCTATCATATCCCCGGTATTCAAGACGTTGAAGTCCTTTAATTAGTATAGGGTAAGCAGGTTTATACCCAACGTAGGCAACAATTCCACACATATTAGAATAGGTTTAAAGGGACAAATGTAAGAAAAGTTATGAAATGAAAATAAATTAGAAATGTAATAGCGACTAATCCAGATCGGTAAAAACGACTTCAAGCCTCATGCGAGATGAAGAGTCGACGGTAGGCTGAAAACCGTTAATTATTACACGTTCAGGGTTTACTGATTCTGCACTTACAAAAAGATAAAGTCCTCTGTTTACAACAGTACTGTCTTTGATAAGTTCCTGAACATAGCGCGTTATCCTAAACTCATAGCGTCCTGATTCATAGTAACCTCCAAAATAATCTTCTCCTTCATACTGATCAAGTAGAAAATCATAACTACCATCTTCAAGCTTTTGCACAAGCGCAAGCTGCACAGGTTCGTCATAAAACTGATCGACCTCTGAAACCGGAATTATCAGCTTAGCTTCGTTTACGGCTACATTTACAAGGCTTCGCCAGTTTTCAGGCTGCGGCATCCTTAATAATGAGCGAACACCAGCATAGCCCTGACTGTAAAATTTTTGCAGCCCCAAGGCGGTATCGCCCTGTATTACTTGTTGTTTAAATTCAGAAGAAGCATTGGTATAATCGTGCTCATAAAAATTAACTCTTGCTGTAGAAGTGCTAACCAGGTAATCGTATTGGAGCGAATCCTGCACACTATTGCTGTAATATATTGTCATTTTAGAAGCCGCCATGGTCAGGTCAAAATAGGCCAATGCGCCTGCACTTGACACAACACCTGGGGTTAAATAAAGTCCGTTGAAGAAAGCTTTAAAAGTTTCGGCATCTTCCATTTCTGCCTCAGTAGCACCAAGTAGCTTTTCACCGAGCGCGGTGTTAAGCTGAGTTAAGTTTATTCTAATATGGGCAGCCAATGTATCTCCATCAAAAATAACCGAATCATTTGGTCGAGGTTGAAACGAGAAACTGCTGTAGTTATCATCGTAATGTTGCAAATCTCTATTGCTGTAATAGGTGCTGTCGCGATTGATATCCTCATTCATCTCAAATGTATTGATGGTGAGGGTAGTGTTGGTATCGGCATAAGCACCTGTATAATACAGAATAAGCACGAGCGAATCGAGTTGTCTGCCGGATACACCAAAATCGTGACCATTGGTTGAAAGCTGAAATTGAGTACAAAATGAGGCTTTGGTAGCTCCAAAAACAGGGTCGTTGATGTAGCCGATGGAGTTGCGGGTAAGTTCATCCGACCGCACTGAGTCCTCGAGCATGCTGTATGCAAACAAACTTGTTGTATCGTTATAAAACACCTTTAACTTGCTGTCCTCAGGTTGCAAATTCAACCCAATTTTTCCAGGATCTTTGGCACACGAAGCCAAAAACAAAGCAGCAGAAACAAATAATATAGCGGTGATGAGGTGCGTAGCGCGGGTAATGTTAACCCTCAATAATTTGATCATAAAAATCATTATAAGCATTAAAATAGTCTTCTTCTCCCTGATAATCAAGAATCTGTTTCCCGGAAGCTTTGGCATAAGCCAACAACTCCGCATTAATTTCAGGACTTCCAATGATAATGGCTTCCGAATAATCGATGGCCGTTTTCATCAAAGAAACGTAAGAAGCATTTTTATAGTGTTCAAGCTCGCTATTTTCAATGCCATTCATTTTAATTTTTTCAACAAAGCTATCCCTGAATTTATCAGTAAATTCTTCATTGTAAATGCTGGTAATAATTTTCAGGTCGCTGAAAATCGGGTTGTTTTTATAGCCGGTGCGCACATAAAAAGGTAGCAGACTGGCAAACCATCCGTTGATGTGAATCAGATCGGGCGACCATCCCAGCTTTTTTACCGTTTCGATGACTCCTTTGGCGAAGAACACCGTTCTTTCGTCGTTGTCTTCAAAAAACTTCTTCGCTTTGTCGCGAAACAGGAATTTACGGTGGAAATAATCCTCATTATCAATAAAATAAACCTGCATACGTGCTTGCTGGATGCTGGCTACTTTAATAATCAAAGGGTGGTCAATATCATCGATAATCAGGTTCATCCCCGAAAGCCGGATAACTTCGTGTAACTGATTTCTTCGCTCGTTGACGAGGCCGTATCGCGGCATGAAGGTTCTAATTTCTTTTCCTTTTTCCTGAATTTTTTGGGGTAAAAACCGGCCAATTTTGCTCAGAGGTGTTTCAGGTAGGTAGGGTGTGATCTCCTGATTGACAAATAGTACCCTCTTTTTTTCCATAGTAGATGATTTACGCGATTCTGATGCGCAAAGGTAATAAAAAAAAGCACCACATGTTCATTATTGCTTAGTATCAGTATTTAAAGTGCTGTGTTTAGTCTTTTTTAACGATTTATTTTTCCAAAAACATACCGAACGCCCAAAACTAGCGCATCGTTATACTGCCCATAATCCCAAAACCGATACACATCTCCGGTTACATTTTCAGAACGTATATTAATAAGCGAGTCGTTGGTGCGAAACATAAAAACCCAATTGGGTGTAGCTTTATAAGCCAACCCCACATTAATTTGAAAGGTTAAACGAGCAGGCTTCACATATCCAGGTGCATCACTGATAATTTCCTGGTTGGCTTCTTCGTAGTAACCCGTGAGCACGCCTGCCGAAGGGCCAGCCTCGATAATAAACCTGCCGGTATGGTATTGGTAAAGAACTGGAATCTCCACGTAATTAAGGCGATAGATCAGCGATTGATATTGATTCTTCTCTCTTGGGTTTTCACGACTTCCTTTTTGAAAATAGGTAAGCTCCATTTGCAACGACGACTTTTCGCTCACCGAAAGCGCCACAAAACCTCCTGCGAAAATCCCAGCCTTATTGTACCCCGAAAAATTATCACCAGCCACCTGAGAGCCAACCAATCCCGCCGAAAGTCCGCCTGTAAACACTTGTGCTTCTACAATGCCAGAAGCAAAAACCGAAAACAACAGCAATAAAAATAATTGATTTTTTATCATTTGTTTTTTGTTTCAAAAATAAGCATTTGTATTGAACTCCACCACCAAACAATCCATTCCATTTCATTCGCCACATAACCAGATTATTACAAAAATAACTTAACCAAAAAATAACACAACTTTACCTCGACAGTATAAATAAACAGTATTTTAGAGGATTCAAAAACGCACCTGATAATGAGTCAGAATAAACACAAAATTTTGCTGGTTGATGATGAGGAAGACATCATCGAATTTTTATCCTATAATCTTGAAAAAGAAGGTTATACAGTGGTTACTGCAAACAACGGAATTGAAGCAGTAAAAAAGGCCAAGAAGGAAAAACCCGATTTGATTTTGATGGACGTGATGATGCCAGAAATGGATGGTATGACGGCGGTTCAGGAGATTAAAAAAATTCCTGCGCTCGAAGATACGGTTATCATGTTTTTAACTGCACGGTCGGAAGATTACTCGCAAATAGCTGGTTTTGAAGCTGGCAGCGACGACTACGTTTCTAAACCTGTGAAACCAAAAGTGCTCATGAGCAGGGTAAAAGCGCTGTTGCGCAGAGTAAAAAAATCAGATGCCAATGATCGTTCTATCGAAATTGGCGATCTCGTTATCGATCCTGAAAAATTTGTGGTAATGAAAGGGAACGAAGAACTGATGCTTCCCAATAAGGAGTTTAAAATACTTTACCTGCTGGCAGGCTCTCCAAACAAGGTTTTTTCGCGCGAGGAAATATTTTCTAGGGTTTGGGGTGACGATGTAATCGTTGGCGACCGCACCATCGACGTGCATGTTAGAAAAATAAGAGAAAAAATAGGAACCGACAATATTCGCACAATCAAAGGCGTTGGTTATAAGTATCTTTAGCTTTGCTATCGCAACCAACTTTTTTTTGATGTATGAACCTCTCTACTTCCAAACAAATTTCACTTGTCAACGCGCTGATTATAACAGCTCTATTTGTCGTGCTGGATATAATTTCCATTGCCGGTCATTTTAGTTTTGGCTTCTACTCTGTCGTCGCTTTTTCACCTTTTGTTTTCTTGTTTGTCTATTTCGTAAGCACGCTGCTTTTCAACAGGTATATCAAAGAAAAGCTGCAGGTTATTTACAAATCGATTGGGTTGCTAAAACCTGAAGCTAATTTGGAAAAACCCAAGAAAAACAAAAATGACGAACTGGAAATAGTTAACAACGTGGTGCTTAAGTGGAGCGAAGAAAAAAAGAAAGAAATTGAAGAGCTGAAAGAATTGGCCATTTACCGACGTGAATTTCTGGGCAACATTTCGCATGAACTCAAAACGCCTATTTTTAACATACAGGGCTATATTCT
>CAYWNI010000170.1:0-6961 GCA_964459525.1 uncultured Lentimicrobiaceae bacterium
AAATACAGATCTTCGATAAAGTGCTGTATTTGTTGTTTTTGCACATCGAGTGATTCATTATTTATTCCCTTTATTTTGCTCGGAAGCAGCGGGTCGGTCAATAAACCCCGGCCAATCATCAATGTGTTTACCATAGGATTAGCCTGATGGAAATGCTGGTAATCTGCTGCCGAAAAAATATCTCCATTGTAAACAAAAGGAATCTTCAATTCATTTAATATGGTGGGTATAGAAGTCCAATCAGCATTTCCGCTATAAAGTTGTTTTCCGATGCGCGTATGTACGGTTAATTCGCTGATTTCGTATTCGTTAAAAACCGGAATCAGTTTGTAAATATCCTGATCGCTTTCATAACCAAGACGGCATTTAACCGATAGCTTTATAGGGTTTTCAGGCATTATTTCGTCAAGAATCGCTCGAACAAAATCAGGATGTGGAAGCAAACCAGATCCTCGCTGTTTACGCGCTACGCGGGGGTAGGGACAACCTAAATTCCAATTAACTTCCTCGTGGCCTCTTTCATTACAAAAGTGGAGAAACCGAAGCATTTCAACAGGATCTTTACTTAAAATCTGGGGCACAACTGGAATTGAATTGTGGGCAGTAACTTCAAGCTCCTTGGCCTTTAAAGCAACACCTTTGGAGGTTTGTACATTGGTAAAAAAAGGCGTAAAAAGCTTGTCAACACAGGGGAAGTGCTTGCTGTAAATTTCACGGTAAGCAAAGGTGGTTATACCCTGAAATGGAGCCAAATATATCATGGGCAACACAGAGGTCATGGCTGTATTTTAACATCATTGAACAACTGCATTAGTTGAAGCTTTAGCTTAATCATGCTGTCGGCGCTTGCTACTATTTTACCCTCACGATCAATTAGCACCAAATGCGGAATGCGTTTAACATTGTATTTATCAACCACATCAGATTCCCAGGCCAGCGTATCGATTACGTGCGTAAATGATAATTGCTGGTCGGTAATACCTTTTTTCCAGCTCTCTTTATTGCTGTCGATTGAAACCGCCAACACTTCAAAACCGAAATCGTTATAAGTGGAGAAAGCGGCTTCGATATTTGGATTTTCAGCTTTGCAGTAGCCACACCAACTTGCCCAAATGTCCAGCAGGACAACCTTTCCACGCAAATCTGTTAACGATAGCAGCTGATTGTCGATGGTTGGCAAAGTAAAATCTGGGGCTTCGTCTTCAGGCACAACCGGAGTTACGGGATCAGCCGTATCCTTGCTTGTACAAGAAGAAACCAACAACATGATACTTAACAAAATAACCTGCCAATAATTTAGAACCATAGCAAATGCAATATTTAGAAATAAAAACAAAAGTTACCGATCGATTACTCAATCGGGTTAAGCTACCAACCCAAAAGATAGGCAAATATTAACGGAACCACAATGGTAGCATCTGACTCAACAATAAATTTGGGGGTGTCGATGTCCAGCTTTCCCCACGTAATTTTTTCGTTGGGAACAGCTCCAGAATACGATCCGTAGCTGGTAGTAGAGTCACTAATCTGACAGAAGTAGCTCCAAAAAGGGGTGTTAGTGCGCTCCATATCCTGGTACAACATAGGGACAACACAAATTGGAAAATCGCCAGCAATGCCTCCACCAATTTGAAAAAATCCTATTCCGTTGTCCTTTGTGTTTTCGGTATACCAGTCGGCAAGGAATGTCATATATTCTATTCCAGACTTCATGGTAGAGGGCGCAAGTTCACCTTTTAGGCAGTAAGAAGCGAAAATATTACCCATGGTTGAATCTTCCCAGCCTGGCACAATAATCGGTAGGTTTTTTTCGGCAGCGGCTAACATCCAGCTATTTTTAGGGTCAATTTCGTAGTATTGCTCCAATACCCCCGACAACAGCATTTTATACATGTATTCGTGTGGAAAGAAACGATCGCCATTATCTTGGGCTTCCTTCCAAATTTTATGAATGTGTTTTTGAAGCCTTCTAAAAGCTTCTTCTTCAGGAATACAGGTATCGGTAACACGGTTCAAACCCTTTTCGAGCAAATCCCATTCTTCTTTAGGGCTCAAATCTCGGTATTCAGGCACGCGCTTGTAGTGAGAATGCGCCACGAGGTTCATGATGTCTTCCTCCAAGTTAGCACCGGTACATGAAATAATCTGTACCTTATCTTGCCTGATCATTTCTGCCAGCGATTTTCCGAGTTCGGCAGTGCTCATCGCACCGGCGAGGGTGATCATCATTTTGTTTCCTTTTTCAAGTTGGGCTTCGTAAGCTGCTGCGGCATCAACAAGTGCTGCCGAATTAAAGTGTTTATAGTGCTCAACGATAAATTGAGAAATGGGGCCTTTATTTTCCATGTGCAAAAAATTTATAACTCAACATTTTATAGTATAGCTTGGCAGTAAGGAAATCGGGAGCTTTGAAGCCTGGTATAGGCGCTAGCTCTACAAGGTCAAAACCAATAACCTCACGCTGTGTAAATACTTTTTTTAAATAACGAATGGTGGTGTTCCAGTCCAAACCTCCAGGTTCAGGTGTTCCTGTGGCAGGCATTATCGAGGGATCCAACCCGTCCAGATCGAAAGTAATGTAGACTTTATCACCCATCATATCAATCGATTTCTGCATCCAGTCGGTAGTTCCGTATATATCTTCAGCAAAGAAACACTTATTTCTATTGAGGAAAGGAAGTTCACTATCGGTCATGCTTCTTATCCCAACCTGAATCAGGTTTGCGTGTTGCGAAGCATCGTGAACGGCACAGGCATGGTTGTATGGCGTTCCCATGTATTCTTTCCTTAAATCGGCATGGGCATCCAGTTGCAAGATGGTGATGTCGGGATATTTCTCGTAAATGGCTTTGATAGGGCCAATACTGATGCTGTGTTCGCCACCAAAGAACGTAACAAACTTATTTGTTGCAAGCATTTCTTTGGCGCGCTGATACGATGCAAGAAACATGTCTTCGGGCGAGTTAAAGCCATCGAGCTGTGGCAGAATATGAATACCCTGCTTGTAAACTTCCGAGTTGGTTTCAATGTCGTACACCTCCATGTTTTCGGTAGCCTCCAAAAAGGCATCAAATCCGCCATCAGCACCTTTTCCCCAGGTACTGGTGCCATCATAAGGTATCGACTGTAACAAAACAGCCGATTCGTTAAAGCCCGCATATTCTGGCTCTATTCCTGCAAAAGTTTTCATGGCTATAGGTTATATCCCAAAATATTCAACATCTCGGTAACTGATTGCTCATTGCGGTAAACGTGGTCGACAAAGTTGCCGGTTTCATCACGATCGATAATTACGTGCTTTGGCGCTGGAATCAGGCAGTGTTTGATGCCACCATAACCGCTGATCGAATCTTGATAAGCTCCTGTGTGAAAAAACCCGATATACAGTGGTTCTTCATCCTCGGCGTTGTATTTGGGCAATAATATCTGCTGGTTAAAGTCTTCTGAGTTGTAGTAATCCGAATGATCGCAGCTGATACCCCCGATATTTACACGCGTGTATTCATTATTCCATTTATTTATGGGGAGGAGAATAAACTTTTCGTGTAACGACCAGGCATCAGGTATGGTATTCATCAAACTGTTGTCGACGATGTACCACCTTTCTGTATCATTTTGTTGCTTTTGCTCGATTACCTTAAAGATGATGGCGCCACTTTCACCAACGGTATATTTCCCAAATTCGGTAAATAGATGTGGCTCATGAACGCCTTCAGCTTCGCAAGCATCTTTAATGTTTTTAACAATTTCGCGGATCATGTACTCGTAATTGTACTCAAAACCAAGATGATTACGGATAGGAAACCCTCCGCCAAGGTTGAGGGAGTCGAGCGAATTGCATTGTTTTTTGAGTTCGGTAAACAACTTAACCGCTTTTTGAAATTCACCCCAGTAGTATAAATTATCTTTAATGCCCGAGTCGACAAAAAAGTGGAACATCTTAAGTTCAAACTTGTCGTTGCCTTTGATGCGTTTGTTAAAGAAATCGAGCATTTCGTTGTGTCTGATTCCCAATCTGGAAGTATAATATGCCGACTGAGGTTCCTCGTCGATGGCCATTCGAAGGCCGATTTTTATTTTATGCTTACTAGCAAAGCGCTCCAGACTTGTCAATTCGGTGGGGCTGTCAAGTACGATGATCGAGTTCTTAAAACCCTGATTTTGCAAGTCGATAATCTTGGAAATATACTCATCGGTTTTGTAACCGTTGTGAACGATAATGGTTGACTTATCAATCTCACCCTTCTCGTAAAGACTAAGGATCAAGTCAATATCAAACGAGGAAGAAGTTTCCAAATCGACATCTTGCTTTAATGCCGCACTAATAACATGGTGAAAGTGACTACACTTAGTACAATAACAATAATTGTACTTTCCGGCATAACTGTTCGCCTTCATTGCCCGTTTAAAAAGATTTTTCGACTTTTTTATCTGATCAGCTATTCGAGGCAAGTACATTAGCTTGAACGGCGTTCCATATTTGTCGATTAAATATTTTAGGGATACTCCGTAAAAAGTGAGATATCCATCACGCAGGTCAAATCCCTCCTGAGGAAAATAGTAACTCTGCTCAACCAAGTCAAAATACGTATTCTTCATCTGCTATACAGCCATAAAATTTTATTTGGATTTATTTATAGGTGCAAATTAACACTTCTTTTTATTAGTAATGTATTTTTCACCAAAAAATATGGTTATTTATGCTTTTTGGCTGTTTTCTTTTCGCGTGCAAAAATTCGACGAAGCCATATTGGAAGTATGATAACGCCTATAATAAGATAAGGGTAATATGAAATTAATCGCCAGAAAATTGCCAGCGGTGCATACCAAGATGCGTTGGGAATGAAATCGCCAAGAAAATCAGAAAACACAAACTCAGCAACGCCACTTCCCCCTGGTGTTGGGCTTACCAACAGGATAATCCACATACTGAGCTGTCGGCCAAGTACCAACAGGTGGTCGAATACACCAAATTGCTGCTGAACAAAAGCCAGAAGCAGGAAATTGACTACCCAGTAGCGGCCTACCCATGCAAAAACGGTAGCCCCCATGCTTTTTAACCAATAACTGATGGGCTTTTTACGAATAATTCTTGAGGTATAAATAAGCTGATTGGCTGATTTACGAGCCCTTAGTCGCCATCGAATTAGGATTGGAAAAAGAAATATCCAGGAAATGACAGATTTGAATAGCTGCGGATTGATAAAGAGTGCATAAGCCAGAAAGGTGGTGTAAATAAAAATCGCACCATATCCGATATAAAAGGCTGTTACAATTTGGCTGTACGATACTGAATCAGGAGGAAAAATATTGTTTCCGAAAACAAGAAATACCAACGGAATGGACAGAATAAAAAACAGCTCATCGAGAAAAATAGCCGTTAGCACAACGGCGGTACTTCGTCCTGCGCTTAACCCCTCCTTGTAAAGAAAAAATATCGCGGGACCTGTTCCCCCTACTACTGAAGGTGAAATGGCCGAGCTAAACTCCCAAAGCATGATCACGTTAAAGGCTTGTTTCCACGACAAACGTTTGTTGGTGAGCACAATTAAGCGATACATATAACTTAAATCGCGAACTGCCATCATTGAAAAAGCCAGAAAAAGATAGTAAACCGTATGCCAAGTAAAGGTAACGAAACTAAAAGTTTCCGCATCAAAATTTCTGTAAAGCAAATAGCCGCTTACACCCAATCCAATCAAAATAGGCCAAAAAATTCGACTGGGTCGTAGACTATTAATTATTTTATCCAAAGTTGTTCAGGTATTATCAAACCACAAATATAACAGGTTTCAGGCGACCAAACAGGAAAACAAGTAGTTAAAAAAACAAAACGACGAGTGGTGTTTTATTTGGATACCCAATTTTTCATTTCCAAAAAAGCATTATCAGAAGTTTTGCGAAAATTCGCCAAGCATAAAAAAGAGGCTAACCCTTCGGCTAACCTCTTTCATTCAATAACCATTACTGAGATTAGTCAATTACATAAGGATATCCTTGGATGGTTGCCGGAGTAAATCTAGTCATACCATATTCACCCATAACATCATAAATCATACCATTGGTTCCGAAATTAATCGATTTAGCGTCATATCCCAACAGTCTTAAATAAGCTGTGAGGAAGGAGCTTGTTTGGCCGGTATAGCAATATACAGCAACAGGTTTATCTGCAGGAATCGTTTTTAGGTCAGCGCTCAGCTTGATAGAAGCTTTAGGTGTGTATTGAACTGCGCCTGGCACATGACCTGGGGCATCATATTGAGCCGCTGGCCAATAGTTTATAATGTAATAGCTACCTAAGGCTGCAAATACATTAGCGTTGGTAACACTTGCTGCGCCAAAACCTTCTGCGATGAGCGTATTAGCACGGGCTTCCAAAATTTCAGCACCAGTAGTTTTTCCTGTGCTTAATTTGGGCATTTCGCCAGCAACACCTTTAGAGGTTGCATCGCTGGTAAATTGAGTAGCGTAACTGTTGCCAATGCTGTTGTTCCAAGCACCAGCAAAGGTTTCGTTCCACGAACACATTCCAAAGGCCATCGAATATACTTTATCGTAGCCAAGTAAGCGCAAAACAGAGGTTGCATAACTTGCTGATTGACCTGTAAAACAAACCACAGCTACTTTTGAAAAAGGAGATAAATCTTTTGCTTTAACGTGTGTAATAATGTCGGCATATGCTACATTAACAGCACCTTCAATATGACCTGCTGCAAAATCGGAAGCACCTCTAACGTCGATAATGTAAATTTGATTTGTTAATTGTAACTGGCGAACGTCAACAGCAGAAATTATAGATGGCATATCCGTATTTACAAAATCTTTGCCTAATGGAGAATCTGATGATTCTAAATAAGTTGCTAGCAGTTCAGATTCGTTAACTGCAACAGGATCGTCACTGTCTTTTTTACAGGAAGAGAACATAAGGAAACTTGAAACAAGTCCCAGAAGAATTAGATAA
>CAYWNI010000171.1:0-5446 GCA_964459525.1 uncultured Lentimicrobiaceae bacterium
AGCTCGAACATACTAAACCGAATGTATTCACTTAGGCCACTCAAAGCCGAAGCCATGCGTAACATTACCCTTCAATATATTTTTAACCTGTAACCATTCTTGGGCGTTATTCTGAAATAAGAGTCGAATTTCTTAAGTCATTTGAAGGTTTCAACAAAAAGACCTATTCATGACGAAAAATAAACTGCCATTGGGCATTTTGAATACAAAATAAAATACCTAATTTTGGGAGCAATTGATCATACACCTGAATACCATGAAAGTACCCCAACATAATACGATAGAAAAACTGAGCTTGCAGGCATTAACCCTGCATGAAGAAGCGAAATCCTCAACTAAAGTAATTGTTAAACATGATGGCAAAGCGATGAAACCGCACACAAACAACTTAAAATTATGATTTACAATCAATGGTATGTAGTTCTTGAGACAAAGGAATTAAAAAAAATTAAACCTTTAAAGATCAGACGATTCAATGAAGATTTAGCAATTTGGAGAAACGATGATAAAACAATTTCATGCATACATGACAAGTGTTGTCATCGGGGAGCATCTTTATCCTGTGGAAAAACAATACAAGGAGAATTAGAATGTCCTTTTCACGGATTTCTTTACGATAAAAACGGAAAAGTTACATCGATACCGGCTAATGGAAAAAACACTAAAGTACCTGATTCAATGGGAGTTAAATCTTATGAAGTGTATGAGGATTTTGGGTTTATTTGGTTATGGTATGGCGACAAAGAGAAAATAAATACAAAACCATTCTTTTTCACTGAATTAAAGGATTTCTCATATTCGAGCTTTAAAGATAATTGGGCGGTGCACTACACAAGAGCAATTGAAAATCAGCTAGATGTTGTTCACTTGCCCTTTGTGCATAAAACAACCATTGGCAAAGGAAATAAAACTATAGTAAACGGCCCTGTTGTAGAGAGAGACGGGGATTTAATAACTTTTTATGTTAATAATATCATTGATGATGGAAAAACTAAATCATTAAAACCTGATGAAATCAAAAATTATAAAGACTTTTTTCATCTCCAATTTCATTTTCCTAACATTTGGCAAAACTACATATCAGATAAAATAAGAGCTACTGCCGCTTTTGTACCTGTAGATGATGAAAATTCAATAATCTACATACGGTATTATCAAAGATTAACCAAAATCCCGATCGTTAAACATTTAGTGAATTATATAGGAAAAGTTTTTAGTGTAATAATACTAAGACAAGACAAAAGAGTTGTCGTAACTCAGATACCAAAAAAAACCACACTGAAAATGGACGAAAAATTAATCGTGGGCGACAAACCAATTATTGAATACCGGAAGCATCGTGATGAGCTTATTGAACAAAATAAAGTAACACCTGAATAAATAGAAACCTCAAAAACAGAGAAATACGGTAATTCTGTTGCAAGACTTGGGATTGTTTTAAAGTTACTTTCAACTAAAGACCACATGATGAAAATACATACTCCGATGATTTTCGTAAAGTAATGTAGGTATATTACGATTGCACTAGCAAGAATGCAAACCGAATTGACAATAATTGTAAGTTTTGTCCGCAGAATGATTTTTAAACATATCGGCATAGCTCACTGCATCACATTTCACGACGAAGCCGAAGTATTAAAAAAGTAATTTCTAAGTATTTTGAAGTGTTTACTTTCGGCTGAAAATAGGGGAGAATTCCAAAAAAGGAACTTTTAGTCCGCGAAGGCACGCGAATTCTTTTTAACTATGCCGGACAAGCCCAATACCTGAATTAACAAAATACCGAATTAAATATTTCGGTGGGCTTATGTGTTGGTCATGATATGATATTTAATAAAACATCAAACGAGTTGGTAATAAATTTATTTGATCAAGATTTTACAAATAAAAATAACCCCGAAAGAGCAGTTACTAAAACGAAAAGCGAACACAGATAGAAAAATAGTGAAATATTTTTCTACGGATATAAGACGTAATTGCCCATTTCGATAACCCCCTCCACAGTTTCGAATCAGAAACATCTTGCTTTACCCAAAATCTGTTAGCTGAATCTGCTCATTAAAACTTAACAACAACTTTATGTCGTAAATATACGTCATTAAAATCTATGTCGTATATTTGCGTCATAAAATAAATTCCTATGACAAAAACTCAACTATTTGAAAATGATTTGCAAGAAAAAGCAATGGTTTTCAAAGTATTATCGCATCCTGCGCGACTTGCAATATTAAAATACCTTGCCGGAGCCAAAGTTTGTATTTCGGGCGATATATCAGAAGAATTACCCTTAAGCCGAACAACGGTTCACCAGCATTTATCCGAACTAAAAAAACTTGATATAGTCAAAGGTGAAATTACCGGCATAAAAACCAATTATTGCTTAAACACAAAAAAAATACAAGAAATTAAAGACAGCCTCGATACATTTCTTGCAGAGTTAGCATACTGCACCAATAACAATTGCAAAAAAATAGCCATGAAAATATTAATATTATGCACAGGCAACAGTTGCCGCAGTCAGATGGCACACGGATTTTTGCAATCCTTCGACTCACGTTTAACAGTTTGTTCGGCAGGCACAGAAGCATCGGGTAAGCTAAATGAAAATGCAGTTAAAGCCATGACTGAAATTGGCATAGACATAAGCCATCACACCTCCGACTCGGTGGATAAGTATTTAAAAGACGAATGGGATTATGTTATTACCGTTTGTGGAGGAGCAAATGAAGTATGTCCTGCGTTTTTAGGAAAGGTAAAAAACCGTTTGCACATGGGTTTCGACGATCCTTCGCACGCAACAGGTAACGAAGAATATATTTGGAGTGAGTTTATCCGGGTGCGCAATGAAATCAAAACTGGTTTTAGTAAGTTTTATAACGAACAGATAAAACCACAGCTCTAAGCCATGAAAACAGAAACAAAATAACTATGAATACCATCCAAAACCTCAATCTCGGTTATCAAGAAACCAATCTGTTTTGCATAAAATTGCAGTATATCGTCTGACTAAAAACGCGCAAAAGAAGAAATTTTTTTTATATTTTTGCTCTTTCTTTAATTAAATCTAAATAAAAATGCCACAATATCAGGTCAGAGGTAACATACCCGCCAAAAGACATACTGTATTCAGAAAGCCAGATGGCGAGCTCTATCATGAGGAATTGGTGTCGACAGAAGGGTTTTCTGATATTTACTCGATTATTTATCATGAAAACGCTCCCACACAGGTGCTTGGCATCGAAACACCTATAGATGTTACGCCTGAAATTGCCCTCGAAAAAAACCTGCAACACCGCAGTTTTAAAGGCTTCGATTTAAAAAGGGAAAACAATTACCTCGATAGCCGCAAAGTGGTGCTTGCCAACGATGATGTACAAATACTGCTTGCAGCACCCACAAAATCAATGGAAGATTGGTTTTTTAAAAATGCTCAGGCAGATGAAATAATTTTTGTGCATATCGGCTCAGGAGTGCTCCATACCATTTATGGAGAGTTGCCTTTTTGCTCTGGCGACCACGTAGTTATCCCCAGAGGAACGGTTTATCAGATCAAATTCAACGACGAGAACAACCGTTTGTTTATTGTTGAATCGATGCAACCGATCAATTTCCCGAAAAGGTATATGAACAAATCGGGGCAGCTTCTCGAACACAGCCCTTTCCATGAGCGCGACATCAAAACTCCTGCTAAATTAAATACTTACAACAAAAGTGGTGATTTCAAGGTTATCATCAAACAACAACAAACACTATTCCCTTACCATTACAAAACGCATCCTTTCGATGCCATTGGATGGGATGGCTGTTTGTACCCGTTCGCTATTTCGATTCACGATTTTGAGCCCATAACCGGACGTATACACCAACCGCCACCAGTGCACCAACCTTTTGAAACCAGTAGCTTTGTAACCTGTGCCTTCGTCCCCAGACTTTATGACTATCATCCCGATTCGGTGCCAGCTCCTTACCACCATAGCAACATCGATTCCGATGAAGTGCTGTATTATGTTGATGGCGATTTTATGAGTCGTAACAATATTGAACACGGACAAATCACCTTGCATCCTATGGGTCTTATTCATGGCCCACATCCAGGTGCTATCGAGCGTAGCATTGGAAAAGAAAAAACTGAAGAATTGGCTGTAATGGTTGACACTTTTAAACCTCTTAAGCTAACAAAAACGGCCCTCGAAATGGAAATTAAAGACTATTACCTGAGCTGGTTACATTAAACGAAAAAACTCTAAATACTATAAAATGACAAATACTGCCGAATTTTTACCGATTACAGGAACCGACTATGTTGAATTTTATGTTGGTAATGCCAAGCAAGCTGCCCACTATTACCAATCGGCATTTGGCTTTCAGCCTGTTGCCTATGCCGGACTGGAAACAGGATTAAAGGACAGAGCCTCCTATGTGGTTCGCCAAGGAAAAATAACCTTCGTGCTTACAGCAGGTCTTGTGCCTGATTCTCCTGTTACCGAACACCAGAAAAAACATGGCGATGGCGTAAAAGTTATTGCCCTTAACGTTGACGATGCAGCTAAAGCATTTACCGAAACAACCTCCAGAGGCGCACGTGCTTGTCATGAGCCCGCCACCATGAAAGACGAATTTGGAGAGGTAACTACTTCTTCAATATATACTTACGGAGAAACCCTGCATGTTTTTGTAGATAGAAGAAACTACACTGGGTCTTTTTTGCCTGGGTTTGTAAAATGGGAACCTACCTACCAACCCAAAGACACCGGACTGCTTTATGTTGACCACATTGTTGGCAACGTAGATTGGGGCGAAATGGATAAAGTTGCCGCATTTTACCGGACTGTCATGGGGTTTGACCAGCTCATTTCATTTGACGACAAAGACATCTCAACTGAATATACTGCCCTACAAAGCAAGGTTATGGCCAGCAAAAACCTACGCATCAAATTTCCGATAAATGAGCCAGCAAAGGGTTTGAAAAAATCGCAAATTGAAGAATATCTTGATTTTTATATCGGCCCCGGCCCTCAGCATGTGGCCATGGCAACCAACGACATTGTAGCCACAGTATCGGCACACCGCGACAGAGGAGTTGATTTCTTGCATGTTCCCGACACGTATTACGAAACAGTAGGTGAGCGTGTTGGCAGTATTGACGAGGACATGAACACACTTCGCAACCAGCGCATTTTGATAGACCGCGATGAAGATGGATACCTCTTGCAGTTGTTTACAAAGCCAGTGCAGGATCGTCCAACATTCTTTTTCGAGATTATTCAGCGTAAAGGAGCTAAATCTTTTGGAAAAGGAAACTTTAAAGCACTGTTCGAGTCGATTGAACTGGAACAAGAAAATCGTGGAACTTTATAATAAAAAACTGTATTTTAATGATTAAAGCGAACAATCCGAACCTAAAATCATGGGTAGAAGTCCCCACAGGAAGTGATTTTCCTATTCA
>CAYWNI010000171.1:5456-6959 GCA_964459525.1 uncultured Lentimicrobiaceae bacterium
TTCGGTATTTTTAAAACTGAAGAACAAAGTCCACGCCCAGCCACACGCATCGGCAACACTGTAATCGACCTGAGTGTGCTGGCAGATTTTGGCTATTTTGACCACCTGGAAATTGATGATTTAAGCGTTTTTTACCAACCCATGCTCAACCCACTCATTTCGTTGGGCAAACCCATGTGGTCGGCCATACGCAAAGTACTTTCCGATTTATTTGAAACCGGCAACACCGAATTACAAGCCAACACAGATGCTGCTGAACTGGCATTAGTCCCTGTTGAAAAAGCACAAATGATGATGCCTGTTATAGTAGGAGACTATACTGATTTTTATTCGAGCATTGAACATGCTACCAATGTTGGTGTTATGTTCCGCGATCCGGCCAACGCGCTGTTTCCCAACTGGAAGCATCTCCCGGTAGGCTATCACGGGCGCAGTTCTTCCATAGTGGTAAGCGGCACCAACATCCACCGGCCAAAAGGGCAAACCATGCCCAAAGACGCTACCACACCGGTATTTGGCCCTTCAAAGCTTGTTGATTTTGAATTGGAAATGGCCTTTATCACAGGCAAAGAAACCGCCTTGGGCGAGAGCGTTTCCACCTCAGAGGCCTTGGATGCCATTTTTGGCATGGTACTTTTCAACGATTTATCGGCACGCGACATTCAAAAATGGGAATATGTTCCGCTGGGGCCTTTCCTAGCCAAAAACTTCGGCTCTGTAATTTCACCCTGGATTGTTACCCTTGAAGCACTTGAACCTTTTCGTGTTGCAGGCCCTGAACAAAGCCCTTCAGTGCTGCCCTACCTTCAGGAAGCAGAACCCAACAACTTCAATATTCAACTCGAAGTATCGCTAACCCCCGAATTGGGACAAGAATCCCTGCTTGCCAAATCAAACACCAAATACCTCTACTGGAGTATAGCACAACAGCTTGCTCACCAAACTGTTAATGGTTGTAACATCCGTATTGGCGACATGTATGGTTCTGGAACAATTTCGGGACCAACGCCCGACTCTTATGGGTCGATGCTTGAGCTTTCGTGGCAAGGCACAAAACCCATCAAATTAAAAGATGGCTGTGAGCGTAAATTTATCCTTGACAACGATACCATTACCATGCGTGGTTATTGCATTAATGATCAGGTGAGAATTGGTTTTGGCGAATGTGTTACCAAAATTTTACCAGCAAATTAATGCACATGTTAGAATTTGATCCAGCTAAAATCGACAATCAGCAGATAACACGCATTCTGCAAGGGGGAATTGCGCCACGTCCAATTGCACTAGCTTCTACCGTGGATGAGCACGGCAACCCAAACCTATCGCCTTTTAGTTTTTACAACGTTTTTGGAATCAACCCGACTACACTCATTTTTTCACCCTCACGGCGAGGCCGTGACAACACCACAAAGCATACTCTCGAAAACATCAAAGCTCATGGCGAAGTAGTTATTAATGCCGTGACATACAGCATGGTGCAGCAAGTTAGCCTGAGCAGTACAG
>CAYWNI010000172.1:0-6956 GCA_964459525.1 uncultured Lentimicrobiaceae bacterium
TGTTTTGGTCGATGTACTTAAAATCGCCCGGTTGGTTGCCATAGATAGCGGCTTTATCGGCTTCGTCGAGTTGCCAGATACCATCAGCTTCCAGTCCGTAAAAACTACCCATCTGTTCTCCCTCCTGAATTACCGACCATGTGCCAATTTTGAGCTTGTAGGTGTCGTTGTTTACATACAGTGTTTTACCTCCCAAATCCAGAATGCGGTTGTTGTTGAAGGAAATATTAAAGTCGGTATTCCATTTAAAGACGTTTACTAAATTGGCTGTACGGAGGCTAAGTTCTACACCCGAGTTTTTCATGCTGCCAATATTTTCCAAATAAACCGAATAGCCGGATGTGTAAGGGATTTCTGAATTGTAGAGCAGGTCGGTGGTTTTTTTGTAGTAATAATCGGTGGTTAGGGAAATACGGCTATCGAAAAAGCCCATGTCGAGTCCCACATCAAACTGATTGGTAGTTTCCCATTTCAGGTTATCGTTGCCAGGCACTTGAGGTGCAAATCCCGATGCTGGTGAACCTCCATTAAAATAATAGGTAGTTCCTCCGATGGTACGGATGTAGGCGTAATTTGAAATGCGGTCGTTTCCACTTTTCCCGTAGCTAACCCTAAGTTTCAGGTCTGAAAAAATACCCGTTTCTTTTATTAAATCTTCCTGTATTAAGCGCCAGGCAATGGCTGCCGAGGGGAAAAACGCATAGCGGTTGTTGGCGCCAAACCGCGAAGATCCATCCACCCGACCCGTGAGTGTGAGCAGATACCGTTGCATGAGGTTGTAATTTACCCTTCCCAAGTAGGAAATGATGGCCGATTCGGATGCCGACGAATAAATGCTGGGCATGTCTTCAGCATTTTCTATGCCGTAGTATCCCAGAATGTCGTTGGGGAAATTGGTGGCGATGTCGATAAAACTACGGCTGCTGTTTTTCTGAAATGAAAATCCAGCCACCGCATTGATTTCATGAATTTTACCAAAGCTTGTTGCGTAAGATAACGTGTTTTCGGTGATAATCGTTTCCAAATCCGTGGTGGCAAAACGGGCTTGTCCATCGTTGAATGAGCCAGAATATACCGTGCGGGGAGTGTACATATTCTGATTTTGGTGGTACATATCACCGGCCAGATTGGTTCTGAATTTCAGGTTTTTGATGAATTCGTACTCGAGATAAACATTGCCCAGCAAACGGTTGACTTTACTAACTGCTTCTACTGTTCGTGTTACAGCTACTGGGTTGTCGAGCCATGCATCGGCGTTGGGGTCGGTGAGGGTGTAGTCGCCGTTGGCATCAAAAACCGGCAAAATAGGGTTGAAGGTAAGGGCAGTATTAACAACACCCGGGAAAAATCCTCCCGGCGTGTCAGTAGGAACGGTGTTGCTGATGGTTTTGTTGTAACCCACGGAAGCACCCAGCTTTAATTTGGTATTTATCTGCCTATCAATGCTTACACGAAAACTGTACCGTGTAAAATCTGAGCCAACAATGATCCCATCTTGGGCAAAATAATCACCACTTACCGAATACTTTGTTTTCTCATTTCCACCACTAAAAGAAATCTGATAATTTTGGATGGGTGCATTTCTAAAAATTTCATCCTGCCAGTCGGTGCCGGCACCCAGCGAATCAGGATTCGGATATTTGGGAACGTAGGTGCTGTCGGCATTAAAGCCGGCATCATCGTACAGTTGAGCAAATTGTGCTGCATTCATCACCTTCACCTCCGAGGCTTTTTGCTGCATTCCGAGGTAGGCACTAAAGGTGATTTTGTCTTTGCCTTTTTGCCCTTTTTTTGTGGTGATGATAACAACGCCGTTAGCGCCACGTGCACCGTAAATAGCTGTTGCAGAAGCGTCTTTCAAAATCTCCATCGACTCGATGTCGTTAGGATTGATAGAGCTCAAGCCGTTTTCGGCTGGCCCGCCAATCCACGAAAGATTTTGTTGGCTTTCCATCAGTACGCCATCTACCACGTACAGGGGTTCGTTGCCGGCCATAATGGAGTTCCCTCCACGTATTTTAACTGAAGTAGCACCGCCAGGCTGACCCGAAAGCGTTGTTACCTGAACCCCGGAAACCCGACCTTGCAATTTTTTGTCGAAAGAGGTGGCCGGCATTTCTTTTAGGTCTTCCATGTTTACCGACGAAACAGCTCCTGTTAGGTCGCTTTTTTTTACGGAGCCATAGCCAATTACAACCACCTCATCCAGCCCAATGTTGTCGCTTTCCATGCGTAAGTTTATCACCGACAATGCGCCAATTTCCCGCTCTTCGGTGCGCATGCCCATGAAGCTAAATTCAAGCACGGTAACAGAGGCGTCGACATTTAAGCTGTATTTTCCGTTAAGGTCGGTTACGGTGCCGTTGGTGGTTCCTTTGGCCAGAACGGCTACTCCCGGTATGGTGCTACCATCTGAATTGTCGGTAACTGTTCCGGTAATGGTTTTCTGCTGACTGAACATTTGGAGGCCCGTCAGGAGAAATGCCACAATAACAATGAGTCTCTTTTTTTTCATTTTTGTTGGTTGTTGGTGTTTCAAATTTTGAAACGTGATGAAAACAAGATCATTTCAATATAATGTACAAATGTATGAACATACTAAATGTGTCCCACAAAAGTAGACAAAAATCATTTACTTGAATAAAAAACAGAAAAAAGATTTGGCGGAATTTGGGAAGGGGGAGGGTTTTGTGGGGAGATTGTTTTTTTAAACATTCCATTTTGAGCGTTTTTTTCCCGGATACTGATTTTGAAATTAGTGCTTTTATCAATCCTATCGACTGTTATAAATGTTGATCAATAAGATATTGCCTGCGACTACATTTTTAATTGTACCGAATTCGGCACAATTACACTTGGGTTTTTACAAAAGCGCCTATTCACGCAAATATATACAGATGCCACCCCCTCCCAACCGCTTATCTATCAGAAAAGAACTAATTTTGTAATTAAATTAAACACCTCCCTCCTATGAAAACTTTTTTGAAAATATTCGCTGTCGTTATTGTCATCCTTCTTCTTACTGTCATTATTCTGCCTTATGCCTTTAAAGGTAAAATTATTGAGCTCGCCAAAACGGAGATTAACAAACAGATAAATGCAAAGGTCGATTTTGCTCAAATGGATTTCGGTCTGATAAGCAGCTTTCCTGATTTTCGGCTTACCATCGACAATTTGAGTATCGTTGAAAAAAATGTTTTTCAGGATGATACACTGGCGTTTGTCCCGAAGATAAAGGTTGTTTTTAGTCTGCTGGACGTGCTGAAAGGCGACTATACCATAAAAAAGATCAACTTAACTGCGCCTCAAATAAACATACATGTACTTGATGATGGCCGGGTAAACTACGATATTGCAACCTCGAGCTCTTCCGGCGATGTTCCGGTTGCTGCTTCCGCAGAATCAGAAACTTCGGAAATGCAAATTGCACTCAGGCATTTTGGTATCGAAAACGGGAGCATTACCTACCGAGATGCTAAAATTAATTTGCTGATGCAGATTACCGGCCTTAACCACAGTCTGCGTGGCGATTTAAGCGCTTCGCGCACTGTTCTTTACACCCAAACTTCTGTTGCCGATATGTTGATTAGTCTTGATGGCGTAAACTACCTCAACCATGCCGCAATTCGTTACCAAGCCAACCTGGATGCCGATTTGGCCAACAATATTTTTACTTTCGGAAAAAATGAATTGATGGTAAACCAGCTGAAATTGAATTTTGCCGGGTCGGTTAGTTTGCTTGACGCAGGTATTAATATGGTGCTTACCTACAACACGCCTTCAACTCAGTTTAATGAGCTGCTTTCGCTTATTCCGAAGGTATATTTAAAGGACATACAAGGGATTAAAACTACTGGAAAATTTTCACTAAATGGAGCTGTAAAAGGTATGTATAGCCATGAAAAGTATCCGGAGTTTGCATTAAGTCTAGAAGTTAAAGACGCCACCGCTAAATACCCTGATCTACCAGGAACCATTGAGCAAATTCAGGTTAGCGCCAATATTAGTAGTCCGGGAGGTGATTTAGATAATATGGTGGTAGATGTGAAAAAGTTGCACCTTGAATTGGGAAAGAACCCGATTGATGCTCAGCTTAAGCTTGCTACGCCCTTTTCAGACCCAGATTTAGAGTCTGCCATAAAAGCAAGAATTGATTTGGCTACCTTGAAGAATTATTATCCTATCGACAGCACCAACGCTTTGAAAGGAGTTGTTGTGGCTGATGTTACCTTAAAAGGCAAACTTTCAGCCATCGAGCAAGAAAAATATGAGGCGTTTTTGGCGATGGGTTCGGTTGTTTTGCAAAATTTGGAATACAGTACTCCTGGGCTGAAAAATCCGGTTGCTGTTTCGATGGCGCAGCTTAATTTTTCACCACGCTACATCGACTTGGTTTCGTTTGCCCTAAAAACGGGTGGCAGCGATATAACGGCTAGTGGAAAGTTGACCAATTACTTGGCCTGGTACTTTAAAAATGAAACGCTCGATGGAACGCTGGCGGTGAATTCAAATTTTTTTAATCTGGACGACATCCTCGATACTTCAGAGCAGCCAGATACTACTGTAAATGTAGAAACCACTGTTACCGAAAATCCTGTTCCAGCCTCCGATACCGAGGCAAATGTGCCGCAAGTCCCCGAAAACATTCGCTTTGTTTTGGGCTGCAACTTTAAGCAGCTTATTTACGATAACCTCGACATGAGTCAGGTAAGTGGGAAAATTATTGTGGCCGACAGCAAGATTACCCTAAACAATATGCGTATGCAGGTTTCGGGTGGCACTATGCAGGTAAATGGAACGTATGCTTCGCCAAGCCTAAAGTCTGCCGAGACTTCACTTTTTTTAAAACTCAACAACCTGGATATTCCAACGGCTTACAAGCAATTTGCCTTGTTTAGGCGGTATTTGCCACTGGCCGAACAGGCTACCGGAAAATTCAATGCATCGCTCGATTTCACAACCAAGTTAGATGCCGGACTGATGCCCATTTACGAATCGCTAAATGGTAACGGGTGGATTAGCTCAAACCAGATTAGGGTTGAGAACCTGAGCACTCTTGAAGAAGCTGCCCGTTTGGTTAATTACAAAGAGCTTAGCGACCTGACCCTTGAGAAAGTTTTGGTGGAGTTTAAATTTATTGATGGCAAACTTGTTGTCGATCCCTTCGAAATGAAATACAAGGGAGTGAAGAGCACTATAAGTGGTTGGACTGAGTTGGACGGAAAAATTGGCTACACCATGCAGGTTGAAGTTCCGCGGAAAGAACTGGGCACGGATTTAAACAAGTTGCTCGATAGTTTTGTTGGAGAGGCCAATAAGTTGGGGGCCAATTTTAGTGTTGACGAAACAATTCCTTTTGAGTTAAGCATTGGTGGCACGCTGGAGGAACCAACGGTAACAGCTCTGCCCGGAAAGGTAAAGTAAAAAATAGCTGTCAAAGAGGTTGTAAGTCAGGGGATTGAAAAGTTTAGGAAAATCTAAGGTGTTGAAGCCGAAAAAAAGATTTAAGATGCTAATGCCTTGCTGCAATAAATCCGGCTTTGTTTTATTTATTTTTTCGATAAAGCAATGTAAAATCACCTACTTAAATACGGTATAAATTATACCTGTATGGGCTTTATTTCGCTCTATCTTCATTTGGGGTTGGTTAAACTTTACTAAGTTTGTCACCCAAATTTTTGACTAATAAAAATTGATTAGACTATGTGTAACCATATCACCATGAACCCGAATCCGGTTTTACAATATTTGAATAAACCTGCCCATTTATTAACCAAAGACGATCTGGTAAGGTATATCGTTGATAACGATATCGAAATGATCAACTTTAGGTATGTTGGATGGGATGGCCGACTTAAAATTCTAAATTTCATCATTGGAAGTCTGGAACACCTCGATAACATATTAACTGCTGGTGAGCGTGTCGATGGTTCAAGTTTATTGCCTTTTGTGAAGGCAGGTTCAAGCGATTTATATGTGATTCCACGCTACAAAACAGCTTTCCGAAATCCTTTTTCTGAAATTCCTGCCCTTGATATCATGTGTTCTTATTACGACCGTGATGGTAATCCGCTCGACGGTGCTCCCGAAAACATCCTGAAAAAGGCCCACGACAGCTTTAAGGCAGTTACCGGAATGGAGTTTGAAACCATGGGAGAGCTGGAGTATTACATTATTAGTGACGACGACGGTTTATTCAAAGCCGACGACCAACGTGGCTATCACGAGTCGTCACCTTATTCCAAATGGGGTGATTTTCGCACGGAAGCCATGAAACTTATCGCCGAAGCGGGTGGGCTGATCAAATATGGTCACTCCGAAGTGGGTAATTTTACCAAAAACGGTAAGGTGTATGAGCAAAATGAAATTGAGTTTTTACCTACAAATGTCGAAGATTCGGCAGATCAGCTGGTAAAAGCCAAATGGATTATCCGCACACTCGCCGAGCAATATGGCGTTATGGTAACTTTCGCACCCAAAATTACTGTAGGTAAAGCCGGCAGCGGATTGCATATCCACACCCGTGTGATGAAAGGCGACAAAAACATGATGATCGAAAAGGGTGAGTTGAGCGATGTTGCCAAAACCGCTATCGCAGGTTATATGGAGTTAGCACCATCGCTTACGGCTTTTGGAAATCAAAATCCAACTTCTTATTTCCGATTGGTCCCACATCAGGAAGCTCCTACCAACATTTGCTGGGGCGATAGAAACCGCTCTGTTTTGGTTCGTGTGCCGCTCGGCTGGACTGCCCCCGCCAACATGATTCATAAAGTAAACCCTCAGGAAAAGGGTGACATTATTGATATGAGCGGAAAACAAACCGTTGAGCTTCGTAGCCCCGATGGGTCTGCTGACTTGTATCTGCTTATAGCTGGATTAACTGTTGCAGCACGCCATGGTTTTGAAATGGAAAACCCTTTAAAAGTGGCTCAGGATACCTATGTTAACATCAA
>CAYWNI010000173.1:0-6934 GCA_964459525.1 uncultured Lentimicrobiaceae bacterium
GAAAACAGTCATTTACCAGAGTAAACTCCTTGATTTTCATCCGCCTAAGGCGGACGCAAGCCTCGTCTTTGACGTTTTTTGCAAGAGACAGAAGAATTATAGGGGTTTTCTTACAAGCACTAATTAATACTCAGTTCTTGTAATGAGGTGCAAATATTTAATTAGTAATCAATCTAAATAACATTTTTGATTTTGCCCTATTTTGGAGCGCAATCGTTTGATTTTTTTATTTAGAAATCCAGAGCTCTTGTAGGTATTTGCTAATTATGTTTGGACTTATTTTTTCTTGTTCATATTAGCACGTTGATATACAATGTATAACGAGCTAAAGACTTTTTGCTTGGCTTGCGTATTTCTTTCTATTAACCACTAAAAGAACTTGGTTAACTGTTTTATTTCGTAATAAAAAAATACGGCTATTCTCTTTACTTTATTTTTGAGTTACCATTATGTTAAAAAGTATTAATTTTATCAAAATTTTATAGTGACACAGCACATACCAAAGAAATTTCATTATTCAATCAATTCATAAACTAATCTTAATGTACAATGCTTAAACATTTATCCACAAAATTGCTCATGATTGCAGCAATACTATTCTGTGGTATTACTTCAGCATTTGCGCAGGGCGGAACTGTTACCGGTGTGGTAACAGATGCTTCCGACGGGATGTTTCTCCCCGGCGCAACGATTGTTGTAAAAGGAACCACACAGGGTACTGTTACCGACATTAATGGTAACTATACTATTCAGGTGAATGCCAACCAGGTGTTGGAATTTTCTTATGTGGGTTATGCCACACAGGACCTTGTAGCAAAACCAGGCACACCACTCAATGTTGCCTTACAGTCGTCGGCACAATCGCTCGACGGTGTAGTAATTATTGGTTATGGTGTAGCCAAGAAAAAAGATGCTACTGGCTCGGTAACAGCCATTGATGCCGAGAGCTTTAACAAAGGTGCAATCGTAAACCCTGCAAGTTTGATCGCTGGTAAAGTTGCTGGTGTTCAAATTACCTCCAACGGCGGAGCGCCAGGTACTTCTTCAAGTATCGTTATTCGCGGTGGTAGCTCACTTTCGGCTAGCAACGAGCCTCTTTTCGTAATCGACGGTGTGCCGATTTCAAACGACGGTGGCGGCGGAACACGTAGCCCGCTGAACAGTATCAACCCTAACGACATTGAATCGTTTACCGTACTTAAAGATGCTTCTGCAACTGCTATTTACGGATCGCGCGCTTCTAATGGTGTTGTTATCATCACCACCAAACGCGGAAAAGTTGGCCGTCCATTAAAACTTGACTACCAGGGTCAGTTTTCTTACTACCAAATTCCAAAGACCATTGACGTGCTTACGGCAACTGAATTTGTTGACATGATCAACGAAAAACAACCTACCCATGTTGACATGCTGGGAACTTGGACAGATCCTAATGGAAACGCTGTAGTTTACGGTGATTTACCTGACGATAGAACCGGTTACAACCAAACCATCCACAACACAAACTGGCAGGATGAAATTTACCGCAACACCACCGCGATGGACCATAACCTGTCGGCAACTGGTGCATGGAAAAATTTACCCTACCGATTCAGCTTAGGTTATACCGACCAAAACGGTATTGTAAAAACCTCTAGCTTTAAAAGAACAACCCTTTCGGCAGCTTTAAACCCATCTTTGTTGGACGATCATTTGAAAATTAATTTCAATGTAAATGCCTCGTTTATTCAAAACCAGTTTAACAACGGTGGCGCAATTAATTCTGCTTTACAGCTCGATCCTACCAAACCTGTCAACAGTACCGATGGTTCTTACGGCGGATACTGGGCATGGTTGCAAAGCAATGGCGACCCTGTTGTTCAAGGAACAGCTAACCCCATGTCGCAGCTTGAATTAACTGATGATAAATCGGATGCCAACCGCGTTTATGGTAATCTTCAGTTTGATTACAAAATGCCTTTCCTTCCTGAATTAAAAGCCAACCTGAATTTAAGCTACGATTACTCAAAGAATAAAGGTACTTACAAAGTTCCTCCTTATGCAGCTTGGTCATACAACAAATCACAAGGTGGCGGTGCCAACAATGTTTACGACAACGAACATAAAAACATGTTAGGCGATTTCTACCTGAATTATATAAAAGATGTAGCCAGTATCAACAGTTCATTTGATGTTACAGCAGGTTATTCGTTGCAGTATTTCTACGATTATTCGCACAGCGACAACAGCAATGTACCAGTTATTATCGACCCTGTAACCGGTGACTCAACCGGCCAAGAATATATTAAGGAGCATTTTGAAGATGGTTCTGAATATTACCTCGAGTCATTCTTTGGTCGTTTGAATTACATCTTTAACAATAAATACCTTTTAACCGTTTCAGTACGTCAGGATGGATCAACCCGTTTTGCCCCTGAAAACAGAAATGCTGTATTTCCTGCTGTAGCTTTAGGGTGGAAAATCAATGAAGAAGCCTTTTTGGCAGATTCTAAAGCGATTACCCAATTGAAATTGCGCTTGGGTTGGGGTGTTACCGGACAACAGGCTGTGAATGGTGCCTATGACTATTTAGGCCGCTATACCTACGGACAACCTTTGGCCTCGTATCCTTTTGGAAATACCTATTACTTAACTCTTCGTCCTGAAGGTTACAATGCTGACCTGAAATGGGAAGAAACCACCACATGGAATGCTGGATTAGATTACGCTTTCTTGAACGACCGTATTTATGGTTCGGTAGATTATTATGTGCGTAAAACCACCAACCTGTTGAGTTATGTTCCTGTTCCTGCCGGATCAAACCTAAGTAACTACATTACCAAAAACATTGGCGATCTTGAGAACAAGGGTATTGAGTTCTCAATTAATGGAAAAATTATTTCCAAACCTGATATGTTTTGGGAACTTGGCGTGAATGCTTCGTTCAACAAAAACGAAATTACCAATTTGTATGATGGTGCCAGCATCGAAACTGGTGGAATTGCAGGAGGCGTAGGTAATAATATTCAGCGTCATGCTGTTGGTCAGCCACGGAGCACTTTCTATGTATAAGAACAAGTATATGATGATGCTGGAAAGCCAATTGAAGGCATGTATGTAGACAGGAATGGTGATGGTCAGATCACAACCGATGATAAATACTTTTTCCATAGTCCCAATGCAGACATGTATTTTGGTATTTCATCAAACTTTAGCTACAAAGAATGGTCGTTCTCATTTGCTGGACGCGCCAACTTTGGAAACTACATGTACAACAACGTACAAAGTGAAAATGGCTGGTACAACCGCCTATACCGTTCCGAAGGACCATACATCAGTAATATTGTTGCCGATGTTTCCGAAACCGGTTTCAATACAGCACAGTATTTCTCTGACTACTACATTCAGGATGCTTCATTCTTCCGTATGGACAACATTACGCTTAGCTACATGTTCCAGAACTTGTTAAAAAACAGACTCGATATTCGTTTGTCAGCTACCGTAAACAACGCATTCGTTATAACCAACTACACTGGTATCGATCCTGAGGTTAGTGGTGGTATTGACAACAGCGTTTATCCCCGTTCAAGGGTATGGGTTTTTGGTGTAAACCTGATGTTCTAATTTTAAACTATAGATAACGATGAAAAAATTTCTTTATATAACAACTATTGTTACAGGGCTAATGCTCATTGCAAGCTCTTGTATCAAAAACATGGATTTGAAACCCATCGATCCGGATATTGTTACTGCAGCTACTGTATTTGACGATCCGGAAGCCTACACACAGTTTTTAGCTAAATGCTATGCAGGTCTGGCCGTTTCTGGTCAACAAGGCCCTGCCGGCATGGGCGACATCAGCGGAATTGACGAAGGATTTGGTCAGTATCTGCGTGGTTTCTGGTACCACCAGGAACTTACAACCGATGAAGCAGTAATTGGCTGGGACGATGCCACCATCAAAGATTTCCATTTTCAACAATGGGGCGATGGCGACGGATTTATTGCCGCTTTTTATTACCGTGTTTTTTACCAAATTTCATTAGCAAACGAGTTTCTCCGTCAGACTACCGACGACAAACTGGCCGATCGTGGTGTTTCGCAGGAATGGAAAGACAAAGTTAAGTATTACCGTGCTGAAGTTCGCTGGTTGCGTGCATTAAGCTACTGGCATGCTCTTGATATGTTTGGTTCTGTTCCATTTGCTGTAGAAACTGATCCTGTAGGAAATTTCTTTCCTCCGCAGATTTCGAAAGCCGATTTGTTTAGTTATATCGAATCAGAATTGATTGCTATTGAAAGTGAATTGATGGCTCCCAGAACCAACGAATATGGACGTGCCGATCAGGGTGCTGCATGGATGCTGCTAGCTAAACTATACCTCAATGCCGAAGTTTATGTTAAAGAAGCCAAATACACGGAGTGTATCACTTACTGTAACAAACTTATCGAGTCGAGTTATACCATCTCGCCTACTTTCCAACAGCTTTTCTGGGCCAATAACGATGTTGATCCATTAACAACGCAGGAAATTATCTTCCCTATCCGCTACAGCGGTGAGCACACACAAACCTATGGTGGTACCACCTTTATTATTCATGCTGCCATTGGTGGCGACATGGATCCAGCCCTTTATGGCATGGATGGTGGCTGGGGTGGCACACGCACTACCCGCCAGTTGGTTGAGAAATTTGACGCCAACGATTCTCGTGGTATGTTCTTTACAGATGGCCAATCGCTCGATATAGAGAACATTGGTTTGTTTACAGATGGTTATGCTGTTACCAAATTCCGCAATGTATATTACACTGCCGATGGTACTTCAGTGCCTGGATTTAGCTTAGAATTTCCCGACACCGACTTCCCTATGTTCCGCTTAGGTGATGTATATTTAATGTATGCAGAAGCTATACTTCGCGGAGGTGCAGGTGGAAACATGTCAAGTGCCGTTGGTTATATCAACGACTTACGTGCCCGTGCCAGTGCTTCAACTGTTAGCCAGAACGATGTTACCCTTGACTTTGTGCTTGACGAAAGAGCACGTGAATTGTACTGGGAATGTCATCGCCGTACCGACCTGGTTAGATACAACAGACTTACGGGTGGTGAATATGTTTGGGCCTGGAAAGGAAACTCGAAAGATGGTCGTTCTACTGAAGCCAAATACAATGAATTTCCATTGCCAGCGGCTGACGTAAATGCCAATCCTAATTTGACTCAAAATCCTAATTATTAATCTTTAAAAGCAAGAAAATGAAAAAAAATTCATTAATATTTCTAGCATTGTTAGGGTTTGCATTGGCATTTAGTTCATGCCAGAAAAACGATGCAGAGCCCAAATACGATGCCACTGCAACTGCTGCACCAGCAATTACCACGCCCACTGTTGGGTCTGAGGTTGTACTGTTGCTGGCGGATTCAGCCAACCCATTTGTTATCGACTGGAGTGCAGCTACCTATAAAATATCAGAAGGCGAATTGCCTGCAACGATATATAGCCTGACAATTGTGCATGCCGACAGCAGTTGGGACTTATCGAAAGAATTGGTAAACACTACTGATCTTTCGTATAGCACGCTCGTTTTTAACATGAACAATACGCTTTATAGTCTGGGATTAACCCCAGAAGTGCCTACGCCAGTAAAGCTGATGGTTAATGCGATGGTAAAATCATTAGATGGTCCTATTGCCCTCACCAGTATCAGCTCTGCCGAAATTAGCTTTACAGTTACTATTTTTGAACCGCCTACACCTCCTACGCCTACCGATCCCAGCATGTGGATTCCTGGTGCATATCAAGGATGGAGTCCTGCCGATGCTCCTCAGCTTTGGGATGCAGATGGTGATGGTATTTTTACAGGTTTTGTATACTTCCCAGAGGTAGCAACCTTTGACGGCCACTTCAAATTTACTGCCAACCCTGATTGGGTTGATGGTGGAAACTACGGTTCCGATGGTTCTGAATTTGGATTGGATACCGACAGCGGTGCTGGCGATCTTGAAATTCCCGAACCAGGTGGCTACTGGCTAACCTGTGATATCAACAACTTAGTTTGGTCGTACGAAGCCCAAAGCTACGGTGTTATTGGTTCTGGTATTCTAAACGGCGACTGGAGCGAAGATGTGAACTTGGTTGCTACTGCTGCTCCTTTCAACGTGGTTACTGCCACTATTGATGTTACCGAGTCGCAAGACACAGGTGAGCTTCGTTTTAAATTCCGCTTGAACGACGGTTGGGACGTAAACTACGGTGCTGATGCCGGAAGTGACGTGCTGATAGCTGGCGGAACCGATATTCCAATGCCTGAAGGTGCTGGAAACTATACCTTTAAAATGGACATGAGTAAACCCGTGTTTACCTACGAATTAATTAAAAACTAATAGTTCTTAGTTTTATTAAAAAAGCCCGCCAAATTTTTGGCGGGCTTTTTTAATGGGCTAAATATATGCTGACAACAAAATTCGCTGTACCCGGGCAGTTTCTCCCACTTAAACTCCACCTCTTATCATTGTTTATACTTGTCTAAGGTATGAACGAGGACTTAATTTCAGATAATCAATTATTTCGCTTTCATAAATCTGAATAATACCAAAAAGACGTTCTGAAAAATGCACGTCATTGCGAGGAAGGATGACGAAGCAATCTCGATAAATAAGGCTAAATGAGATCGCGTCGCTACGCTCGCGATGACGTTAAACCCTAAACTTGATGACATTGCCTGTATAACTATCGGGGCTTTTTAGGGGGGCTTTTTACTCGAAATGAACAGGTGGAGTGATTCACAGTCTGATCTTTAATTATTCTGTCATCTCTAACAACTAAGGAGGAGAGGTCTCCTGAATATAAGGTTCTCCGCTGGTGATTCTCTATTTATGGCGCACTCGCTCAGGAATTATCTCATCTGCGCAGCAGATATACCAATGGCAACTTTTGATAAAATACTATATATTAGAT
>CAYWNI010000174.1:0-4544 GCA_964459525.1 uncultured Lentimicrobiaceae bacterium
GCTCTATTTCCTTGTCCTCACCAACTGAGTCGACTGTAGCCATTGTTTTTTTGAATAACGCATATTCTATTCCCATGCCCGAACCAATTAAAGCTGAGGACATACCTAAAACACGATGTCCTTTTCTGAAAATATGGTTATTTATTTCCTCGCTCATGGCATCCAGAATAGCGAAAGAGGCATTCATGTTCAATGCAGTACGATGACCCTGAACAGCTTGAAAACCATGATCAAATGCTTCGTTTATGCGTTTTAATACGTTGGATTCCATTATGTTATCGGCATCAAGTATGAAGGCAACATCGTAATCATCACCAATTTCTTGCATGCACTTATTTAATGCTTTCGACTTTTTACTTACCTCAAACTCTACTACCACTACCCTGATAGGTAATGAATTAAGTTTTTTTAGCGTTTCAGGACTAAAACTATCAGCAATTACAATAACCTCATAAAGCTCATTTGGGTAATCCTGATTTAGTGCCTTTTGTGCAACGTTTACAATTACCGCATCTTCTTTATAACCAGGTATTAAAACAGCAAATTTACGTTGTTTGGAGAGCGGTTTTGTAGAATGGAATTGCCGATAAAACAAGCCAGCGGTAGCATAAATGAAAATGTAAAGGGTAGCCATCAGCAGATATGCATAGACAGCATAGGTAAGTATATTGATAGCAATGATTAAAAATTCCATTTTTAGTCTTTTTTAAGTTGTGGAATTTCAAAAACAATACCACGGAGATGAGTGAAATTCCAAAAAACTGCTCGCCAGAATGCCCAAACCAAATCGAGGCGTCGTTTAAATAGGTAAACAAGTGTTGTTTTGGGGACTGTAATTATATTCAGATAAAGGAAGCTCAGTACTTTTTGCATTCCTTTTGTGTTTCTTCTCGCAAATAAAATTCGCCCTCGGGTAAGGTAATATATCTGAAAAGGACTATTTTTTACAGTAGAGATGCTTTCTTTGTGCAGCACAAGCGAATCACCACAGAAGTAAATAGTATAACCCGCTTTTTTTATGTGCGCTGCCCAATCATGTTCTTCATAATACAGAAAAAAAACATCTGCCATCATGCCCACCTTTTTTATAACGCGCATGGGAACTAGCATGGCTGCACCAAATATAGAACCTGTTTCACAGGAATCATTGTATTGTCCTGTATCTGTTTGTCCGAATCCAATAGCAAAATTACGTATGGTAGTCATGTTAAAAGGCGTAAAACCAGCAAATTGCAGCACTTTATTTGTGTGAAAGTATTGAATTCGAGGACTTACCATCCCGATTTGGCTATCAGTTTTTAGTATAGTAACGAGAGGCTCCAGAAAGTACTTATCGACTTCGGTATCGTTGTTAATAAAAAGCACATATTCTCCTTTGCAATAGGGTAGGGCAACGTTATTCCCTCCGGCAAACCCGAGATTCTTGTTGGTTTTAATCAATTTAACCCAAGGATATTTTTCTTTAATTATATCCGGATTATCATGAGGTGAATGGTTATCAACCACGAAAACTTCAATGTTTTTATAGCTAATTTTAAGCAATGATTCCAGAAATTCGCACGTAACACCTGACTGGTTGTAGTTTACCGTGACTATCGATACCAGTGGCAACTTAACTTTATTGTTGTGGTCTGTCATCATTGTTTTATTATTTATTCAATTTGTCGCTTTAATGATCTTGGATTTAGACCTTTAGCAGTAATAGCACTGTATTCCCTATCAAGTTGTTGACCCATAAAAATAAAGGCCCAACTTATGTAAACAAGAGCTCCAGTAGGCATCTGCCCAAGAACACCATTTCCATAACTAGCTCCCATTATTCCTAAATACCCTGCAAGCAGGGCGCCGAGAGTTCCAACAACTTCCGGATTTTTTACCCTTATCATAATTATATAAAACCCTTTAATCGCGATGTAGGAAAGAATAAATAGATGAATAAGTAATCCCACTATACCCTGTTCGGCCCATACTTGCACGTACCAACTATCAGTTGCCACATTAGCAAGGAAACCTTGCGGTGAAAAACGTTGCCCCCAGTTACCGGCACTTCCTATACCTCCGCCAAAAGGTTTGTCAGCAAGATAAGTCTTCAAAATTGCTCGGTTTTCAAGCCTAACTATGTAGGAGGCATCATCCGTAGGTCTAAAAGCAGTTCGCATACGGGCTATTTGATAATTACTTTCCCCTATATACGTCATAGCAAAGAAGACATAGGCAAATGACATTATTACTGCTCCAATTAAAAGTACTCTGATATTTTTACTAAGAATTAGGTAAGCTGCCCCGCTAAGCATAGGAACAATCATTGCACCACGGGTACCGGAAATCATCATGCCCCATAGTCCCATTAGCCCAACAATTGAGAAAAATATTTTGTTTCCACGGCCTTTGATAGAGGTGGCAACCAGCACGCCAACTACTCCACCAGCTCCTTGGGCTGCACCAAACTGACCAGCATCACTGAAAAATGAAAAAACACGTAACTGCCCCAAAATGATATGTGTAACACCTCCAACAGTATCAATCCAGAATTGCTCGGCATAATCCAAACCAATGTAGAGCTGTTGAAGACCTTTTAATGTTCCTAGAATTGTAAATGCCCCCCAGATGTATAGAAACAAATACATATACCTTAATCTTCTGAATAGTAATAGTGCAAGGGGAAGTATTAAAACTGGATACATCGACATTCCACGCATGGCATAGAACCAAGCTGTTCTGCTTAAAGCCTGTGGATTTCCGAGTTGAAGTATTCCATAGAAAAACCAAAAAGCTAGCAGATAGGAAATATCTCGGTTGGCCTGATCATAATCTATTCTGTCATAGAATTGCTTAAAAATCAGAGCTATATAGGTAATTACTACAATTCCATCGATACTTAGTCCTAATGGTACGTTCATGATATAACGTGTTAGTCCAATAGCAACAAATGAAACAATAAGTAGAGTGGTGATACCTATTTGAGGGAAGTTAAAGAGACGATTAAGAAAAATTAGGGCGGGAAAAATCGCGAGCAGAGCGATGGCAGCCATCATTCCTCCTCTTGCGATGATAAGGCTAAACACAACTGCCAATAATATCAGTGTTATTATTGAAATAGGGTGTTGTAGCTTTGATGCACCTACCATATTTTTTAGTTGCGAGAACATAAGAGATAAAAGTAGTAAAAATTATTGTTTTGGAGCGAAAAATAACTTCTGCAAAAAACTCCAGTAAAAATTAAATCCCTCCGTTAGGATTTTTCGGTATTTTATTTCCATTTCTTTCTGCAAATAATAGAACCCGACGGATATGCCTATCAAAGTAAACAGAATGGTTACCAAGGCCACAAATTCAAGTATGGAAACAACAGTGAAATCTTTTGATATTTGCACAATTTCCGGAATACTCTCGGTAACTGATGAAAGCAATACGACAACACTTGAAAAAAGAACAATATAGGTTAAACCAAAAACAACAATTGAATCTCCAACAATGTTTGCAACTGTCATATAAATCACTTTGAAAAAATTTTGTTTAGGTTTATTAATACTATCGAGAGCAACGCCAAGAAAGCGATCGATTGGAAGCAAAAGTCCGTAAAAACAGAAAATTTGAAAAATTCCAGCGGTATAAGCGTATTCTTCTCCTCCCAAAATAGTTACAAACTCTCTTGCAAAAACAAACGAGAAGAGCATCAACGGGAGCATCATCAAAAACATTCCCCCTGCATTTCTATAAAAAATATGCATAACGAGCTCTTTGTTTCCTTCCATGCTTGCCTTGGACATTCCTGGAAAGGCAGTCATGGCATAACTGCGTATGGGTATTTCTATGATTTCAGTGAGTTTTAATGGAATGCTGTATAAAGCGACGCCAGTAGTTCCTAAAAATGGACTTAAGCCAATAATAAATGTGTCAGCACTTTTGAGTAGGTTTGAACCAATGAGTGTTCCGGATGTGTATTTTCCAAAATTAAGTATGACTGCTGAAGAATCTCTCCGGGCATAAAAAAAATACCTAATTCCGTCCCAGTTAAAAATGCTGGCAACCAAACTGCTTAGTAAATTTGTAAGCACATATGCCCATGCAATTGTTTGCAGACCTAATTGGAGATAGAAATAATTGACAATCAAGAAAATCATAAATGAACCCACGTTTATAAGTCGAATCAACAGAATCAAATCAAAACGCATGCGAGCCTGCAGCACGGAAAGAGCATTGTTAAAAGGTAAGTTAATGAGGGCAATAACCGGAAACCAAGTAAAAAAGAGTGAAAATCCTGATTCCTCAATCGAATTTCCTCCCCAATATTCCGTTAAATACACCAATAAAATTAGGAGTATCGAGCTCACAAAATTAATTACATAATTTGAGCCAATAAGCTGTTTACCTTTTCGTTCATCTGATCCACTCAAGAACCTCACTATTGCAGTGCGGGTTATCCCGAATCTGATCATATCGATAAAATTAAGCATCGTAAGAAAAAGCACCCATTCACCGAAATCATCGGTAGGTAAAATACGAACTAAAAGTAAAAACGAGAAAAAACCTAATACGGCAAC
>CAYWNI010000174.1:4554-6883 GCA_964459525.1 uncultured Lentimicrobiaceae bacterium
TGTTGGCAAGCGATAGAAAGTTGTTGTTTCTGAGTATTTTAGCCAAAAAATTTGCCACACTGTCTTATGATTGTTTGTTAATACTAATACGATATTTTAACGGGTAAGCCAGTAAGTGTTTAATTTTCTGGTATACATCTGGTTTGGTTTTTTTAGGGACATCCGTTAATAACTCGTCCAAGTTGTATAATTCCACTTCGTTTAAAACAACAACAGGTTTATGAGTTAGAAGATCCGTAAAAGTTTCCTGAGCTGTCATATCAGCTTTGTTAAGCTTGCTGCTGGCCTTCATAATATAAAATGCCAAATCAACACCCTCAATAAATTTAATAGGGTAGGTGTTTAAAACTATCGATGGTAGCTCAATAAAGATGTACTTGTAATTAAGGTTTTCTTTTCGCAGATAGCGAGAGCTTATAAGCTGCTGAAGATTTTCAATTTCTATGAAATCTTCTTTGATGTCATATTTGTAGAAATAATTGAAATCAAGTTCTTCCTCATCCATTTCTTGATCACTGTAGTTCAGGAAGAGAACTTTATCGCCAATTTCACGAAGGCGTGATACAATTTTTTTTGACAACAGTGTTTTTCCAACCTGATCTTGTGTACTGTACATGAGTACGATAAATGGCGAAGAGTCTGATTTCTTTACATTTTTATTCAAAAACATCTTCATGTTTTGTATAATAATGTCTATCAATCGGTTATTAATCATTACCAGTTCTTTCGACTTTCCTCTCGAAGACAAGAGTGGGAATGCCCCTGCGAGTTTTAAGTTGGTTTGTTTGGCAACTCGACTTGGGTTCTTCATTGATGAATCGAAATACTCCAAAACAAGTATGATGAAAAGCACTAAGAGGAATCCGAAAACGGATGCAGCCAGAATAACTATTTTTGATTTACTTGGATTTGCTTGAATAGGGAAGAATGGAGCGTCAACAATTTTTACATTTGTGGCCATTTCCTCATTTTGTTGCTTCATCTTGGCTATATTTAAGCTTCTAAGAAGCTCCAGATAGGATTGCTCAGCAACTTTAATTTCCCTTTCGATACGGGTTAGCATGGCGCCTAGGGGCGCGAATTTTTGATATGTTCGAACGAAATCTAATTTTCTTTGCGCCAAAACAACTAAAGCGGCTCGAGCTTCTACATAGCTCAGCGTGTTTGTAAGCCACTGATCGAGCAATGTTTTTATCGGCATTCCTTGTGTTGAATGCCCGTAGAGGAATAGCTGATCGACATAGAGTTTTAACTCATTGCGCAGCTGTTGTTGCCTCATTTTCAGACTCTCAATCTTCGTAGTTATTCGGTCATCGTAGTCGGAGGCTAACTCATTTATCAGAATTTTTTCTGTAACGTCTGCCAATTCCTTCTTCATCTGGTTTATTTCGTCGCTTTTTAGGTATATGCTGTCGCGAGCGGTCATATTTAGTTCAAGCTCACGCAATGATGCACTTGAACCCGAAAGGCGAATTTGTTCGTTTTGATAGAACAAATCCAAGTCTTCTTTTTGCTCTGCTATGAATTTACTTTGTTCGTTGTAATTGATAATGTTATTCTTTTTATTGAATTTAAGCAATCTGTCTTCTGCAGCCTGAAGTTTCTTGTCTGCTGAATCTACCTGACGCTCAAAATATTTAACAACCAAGTCGGTTTCGTTAGCCCGTAGGGCCTTGTAATTTTTCATAAATACTTTCGAGAGAATCTTCAGTGTTTGCTGGCAAATTCCCGGATCGTCAGAGGTGTATATCAGCCGAACAAGGTCGCTATTGTTAATACGATATATTTGAATTTGAGCTATACTGGCTTCGCTATAATGTCTGTCTTCACCGTAGTGCAACAACCCATAAATAAAATTAGTATCACTTGAGGTATAATAGCGTGTCAGGTTGAGAACGGTTTTTTCGTAATCACTCGCTTCCACGCCAGGGGGAACGATAGGGTCTTTTTCAAAAACAGATAGTGTTGATGGGTCGTCGGTTACATAACGCACCGAGCTGTTGTTGTTTGTTACATCGGGTTCATCAGTGGTTGGGGTGGAGGTGGTTAAGTCAGGAGAAACTTGTTTTACAGCGTAATCGTATGCATAATTGCCTTGATCGCTCATTAAATTCTCTTCGATGATTGTTATTTCTCCAGGTACCAGTGACCGATTGTTTAAGTTGTTTAGCTCTCTGAGTTTGGTAATGTTGATACCATAAGTTTTTGCTATTGAATAGAGTGTTTCGCCAGGTTTTACAATATGATTTTTGAAACTATTTGAGTTGCTTGTTGGAGCAGTTGAAATAGTTGATTTTTCAACTCCTGAGTTCGCATTTGATTCATCATA
>CAYWNI010000175.1:0-6865 GCA_964459525.1 uncultured Lentimicrobiaceae bacterium
TGAAAATCAAAGACATACTGGGAATGTGTGGTGCTAGTAATGTACAAGCCATTCAGGTAGGTGGTCCCTCAGGTGCTCTTGTTGGCTCGAAAGATTTTGGTAGAGAATTGAGTTACTCCGACTTGCCTACAGGAGGTTCTATGATTGTGTTTAATAATAGCCGCGATTTATTAAGAGATGTTGTTTTAAACTTTATCAATTTCTTTATTGAAGAATCTTGCGGTTCTTGTTCCACATGCAGAAATATGCCTTACGTATTGCGTGAAAAACTATTAAAAATTCTCAATGGACGCGGTGTTAAACAAGATGTTGAGGATATGATACAATGGGCTAAAGTGCTCAATGTTAGTCGTTGCGGCTTAGGACAAACTGCTGCTAACCCTATTGTTTCAAGCATCCGAAATTTCAAACACTTATATGAAAGTCTAATACAAAAAGAGGTTGAATTTGACAGTGGTTTCGACTTAGAAAGTTCGGTGCAAGAGTCATGCAAAGCAGTAGGACGTCAACCCATTTTTCATCATCATTGATTAAACAAGGAATAAAATGGCCAATAAAGTTAAAATTAAGATAGACGGTAAGGAAATAATTACCGACGAGGGCAAAACCATTGTTGAAGCTGCTCGTGAAAACGGTGTCTTTATCCCGACGCTTTGTTATTTTGCCGGGGCATTGCCCAAAGGATGTTGCCGTATGTGTACCATCAAGATAAATAACAGGTTTATGACGGCATGTACCACGCCAGCAGTGTCAGGTATGGAGGTGGAAAACAATACACCTGAAATTGAGGAATTCAGAAAGAGTATCATCGAATTGTTGTTTGTTAGTGGAAACCATTTTTGCCCCTCGTGCGAAAAAAGTGGAAACTGCGAATTGCAGGCCCTTGCATACAGGTATCAGATGATGGTTCCACGGTTTCCATACGACTTCCCAATGAAGAGTGTGGATGGATCTGCACCTTTTATCGTGAAGGATCAAAACCGGTGTATACTTTGCAAGCGCTGCATAAAAACCATTCAGGATGAGCAGGGACGTCATTATTTTGCATTTAAGGATCGAGGACATAAGTTAGAAGTTATTCTTGACGAACAAATGGGCAAAGAGATGTCTCGGGCTTTAGCTAAAAAGGCTATGGAGAACTGCCCGGTAGGTTCAATCATTTATAAAGAGGTAGGATTTGCCGAGCCTATTGGTACGCGCAAATATGACAAAACACCTATCGGAAGTGAAATTGAAAATTAACGCTGAATTTAAAGAAGATGGAAAAAAAGATAATAGCAACAACATCACTCGCCGGCTGTTTCGGATGCCATATGTCGATTTTGGATATTGATGAACGTATCCTTGATTTGATTGAATTGGTAGAGTTTAATAAATCGCCTATCGATGATATAAAAACGTTTACAAAACCTGTCGACATCGGTATTATAGAAGGCGGATGTTGTAACAGCGAAAATGTTCAAGTGCTTAGGGATTTCAGAAAAAACTGTAAAATACTTATTTCGCTAGGAGAGTGCGCTATAATGGGTGGCCTTCCTGCCTTGCGTAACGGAATTCCTATTGAAGAGTGTCTGCGTGAAGCCTATCTTGATGGACCCACCGTTGGACTGAACACTGAGCATATACTTCCTAATGATGATGAGCTTCCTATGTTACTCGACAAAGTATATCCTTGTCATGAAGTGGTAAAGGTTGATTATTATCTGCCCGGATGCCCACCCAATGCCGACCTGATTTGGGATGCGTTGGTTGCCTTAATTACAGGAAACGAACTCGCACTGCCATACGAAGTTGTAAAATTCGATTAACTCAAACAAAACATTGAAATTATGCCAAAAAAAATCACAATAGAGCCTGTAACCCGAGTTGAAGGCCACGGAAAAGTAACCATAAAAATAGATGATGCAGGCCAGGTACGTGAGTCCCGCCTGCATATTGTTGAATTCAGGGGATTCGAGCGTTTTGTTCAGGGACGTCCCTACTGGGAGGCTCCTGTATTGGTGCAACGCCTTTGTGGCATCTGTCCTGTAAGTCATCACCTGGCTGCTGCCAAAGCACTCGATGTTATTGTTGGCGCCGGCACTGGATTAGGTCTTACCGCTGTTGGCGAAAAAATGCGCCGATTGATGCATTATGGACAGTTTTTTCAATCGCATGTATTGCATTTTTTTCACCTGAGCTCACCTGATTTCCTTTTTGGGATTGATGGAGACCCAGCCATCCGGAATATTATTGGTGTAGCCATGAATCATAAAGACCTTGCTGTACAGGGTGTTATGATGCGTAAGTATGGACAGGAAGTTATCAAATATACTGCTGGAAAGAAGATTCATGGTACGGGAGCTATTCCAGGAGGTATAAACAAAAACCTGAGTATCGAAGAACGCGACATTTTGTTGCATGGTGCCGATCCGTTAAATGCCGATAAAATGGTTGAGTGGTCGGTAGCAGCTATCGAATTTTTTAAAGCTTATCACCGCAACAACAAAACGCTTGTTGATACATTTGCTGAATTTCCCTCAAATCACCTGAGCATTGTCAGGGAATCTGATGGAGCACTTGATATTTATAATGGTGTGCTGCGCGCAGTTGATAGTGAAGGCAACCGGATTCTTGATGATGTAGATTGTCAGGATTATGACAAATACATTGAAGAGGAAGTCCGCGCATGGAGCTACATGAAATTCCCATACTTAAAACATTTGGGGAAAGAAAAAGGTTGGTATCGTGTAGGTCCGCTATCGCGCATAAACACAACCGATTTTATACCAACACCGCTTGCACAGCGCGAGTTTGAAGAGATTAAAGCCTATACCAATGGCAAGCCAAACAACATGACTTTGCATTATCATTGGGCGCGTTTAATTGAAACATTGCATGCTGCCGAAGAAATCAGAAATCTGCTTAAAGATCCTGATTTACAGAATGAAGACCTCGTGGTAAAAGGAAAAAAGACAAATAAAGGCGTTGGTGTAATTGAGGCGCCACGTGGTACGCTGTTTCATCACTATGAAATAAACGATAATGATCAGATTACCATGGCAAATCTCATTGTTTCTACCACCAACAACAATGAACCTATGAATATTGCCGTTAATCATACAGCTAAATCATTTATGAACGGTCAGCGTGAAATCACCGAAGGAATGATGAATGCCGTAGAAGTAGCAATTCGTGCTTACGACCCCTGTTTAAGCTGTGCTACCCATGCGTTGGGAAAAATGCCACTTCAAATGACACTCGTTAATTCTAAAGAGGAGATAATTGACCAAAAAACCAAATAATCATGGAACAAAAGAAAAGAGTACTTATTTATGGCTATGGAAATCCGGGTCGTCAGGATGACGGAATCGGAAATGAAATGGTCGACATGATTCAAAACTGGATTAAAGCTCATCATCTAACTTGTATGCAAACCGATAGTAATTACCAGTTGAATATTGAAGACGCCGAAAAAATTTCAGACTGGGATATTGTTGTTTTTGTTGATGCAACACAAGAACCCCGTATCAATGAATACAAATTTAATGCGGTAGAGCCCTCCGAAGCACAGGTGGAGTTCACCATGCATGCTGTTTCACCCGCTTATGTTGTGCATTTAGCCAATAAACTTTTTAATAAAACCCCTGAAACATACGTTCTGGCTATAAAAGGCTATGAGTACGAGTTAAAAGAGGGACTGACGGCAAATGCCAGACTGAATCTGGAACAAGCTTTTCAGTTCCTTACCCGCCAGCTGGCAGGTTGGGCTTTAATTAAAAAAAACTTACCAATAAGTATGTTATCATGATAGATTTATCAACATCCTACATGGGACTTGATCTAGTAAGTCCTATTATCATAAGTAGCTCAGCCCTTACCGGTAATCTAGATAAAATTGTTGAGTGTGAGCGATTTGGTGCTGGTGCTGTGGTGCTGAAATCTATTTTTGAAGAGCAAATTAAAGCTGAAGCAGAGCATGGCGTAAATCACAGTAACGAAATGTATCATTGGTTTCCTGAAGCCAAAGAGCATGTTGTGGGACTGACTATTGATGCCAATTTGGACAAATACCTGAAGTTTGTAAAGGATGTAAAAAGTGCAGTGTCGATTCCTGTAATTGCTAGCGTTAATTGCAAAACCGCCGAAGTATGGCCTAAGTTTGCAAAAGCCATTATGGAAGCTGGTGCAGATGCCATCGAATTAAACATCAGTATTTTTCCATTTGGAAAGGGTGTTTCAAGCGCAGAAATAGAACAGCAATATGTGGATATTCTTAAAGCCGTAAAGAAAGAGGTTAGTATACCTGTTTCGATTAAACTTGGTAGTTATTTCACCAACTTATGCAAATTGGCTGATGATTTAATTAACAATGGTGCTCAAGGACTCGTTCTGTTTAATCGTTTTTATCGCCCTGATATCGATATCAATACTTTAGAAGTTGTAGCCGACAATTACCTTTCTACACCCGAAGAACAAAGTATTTCGCTGCGGTGGGTGGCTTTGATGGCTGGCGCTAAGGTAAATTGTGATCTTGTGGCTGCCTCCGGAATACACTATCATACGGGAGTTATAAAAATGTTGCTTGCAGGCGCTCAGGCCGTTCAGGTTTGTAGCACCCTGTATACCAATGGAATACCCTATATCGAAACTATCCTGTCTGATTTAAAAGAGTGGATGATAAAAAATCGTTTTACAAAACTGAGCGACTTTAGAGGAAAAGCCTTGCTGGACAGCGCTACTTTGCCCTCGTTCGAGCGAATTCAGTTTATAAAAAGGGATTTCGAGTAGTAAATAAAGACCTCAAAACTTGTTATAACTGTACGAGAATCTTTTAAAATATGACCGTGCGGTTTTTTATTTTAGCTTATAAACGATGCCTGCATTGATTTTAAAAATGGATGTCCAGTGTGCTGTTCGCGTGGGGTTGCTCCAAACATTAGCCGTGCTGTACGTAATTCCAGGCGATAGTTTTATAGACATTTTGGGACTTATATCATAAAGTCCACCGATATAAAAGTTTAGCCCAAAGTCGTACGAGTTAAAGGATTCGGTTACGCTGCCTATAAGGTTTTTCTCGGTAATTCCTGGCGTTTTCCATTCTGGAGTTGTAAAATGAGCTGTATCGATAGGGGAGATATACAATTGTGAATACCCATCTTGGTCGGCATTGATCAAAAGTGAATAATATACACTCATTTGTATAAATATTTTAAATTTGTTTTCGCCTTTCATGTAGGTAATACTCACAGGTAAGGTCAAATAATTGGTTGAATAATTAATGCTTTCAAGGTAATAACTGGCTTGCCCAATATAATATGGGGCTTCATAATCCTGAAGCACCCAGGCTTTGTTCAGGTTAAAATTTCGTTTGTCGAGATAAGCGCCTAAACTTAGATTTAGTACTTCTCCGATAGGTGTTTCTACGTAAGCCCCTGCCGAGAAACCGATACCACTCTCCGAAAACATTCTGTTATCCTGAACACTAGTAAATTGTACTCCGCCATCAATGCCGATGCGAAGTGATTTTAAGCCTTGAGCGGAGGCGTCAGTCAGGATTAAAGCTAACGCGAAAAAGCAAGTGAGTGTAAGTGTTTTTATTTGCATAATTAGTTATTTACCAAGTGAGTGTTATCCACATAATTCCAACAGCAATGGCGGCAACTCCCGCCACGCCGTTTATCCAGTTAAGCAGTGTTTGTTTGTGGTCGTGGTTGGCAGTTTTGGAGATAAGGCCAAGCGCAAAGGCAAATGCTACCATGGCAACAATAGTTCCGCCAGCGAAACCAATTAGATATAATGCTGCTTGGTAATTATTGGCGAAAGCCAGAGTAGGAAGAAGACTTACTATGTGTGATACGCCAGCCAGACCGTGTAGAATGCCTATTCCCAGAGCGATATACCAGGTTTGTTTTTCCGATTGAGCGGGCGTATGGTCGTGAACGTGTGCGTGTTTGTGGTAGTGAATAAAAGCGTTGCCTGCTTCGTCGATGTGGGCATGCTGGTGGCTGTGCTGCTGGTTTTTGGGGATTATTTTGTAAAGCGCCCAAATACCGATTGCAATCAGCATAACGCCAACAATTCGTTCGCTATTTTCGGAAATGGCCTCAATCGGAAGTACATCGCGAAAGAAGAAAAACAACAGGCCGATAAGTAACATGCCTCCAACATGGCCAATTCCCCATGCCAAGCCAATAGTCCACGCTCTGCGTTTGGCACGTAAAGCAATCGGGCTTACTGCTGCTAAATGATCGGGACCACTAACTACATGAATTATCGAGGCGATTAGCCCGAAAATCAACGGAAATCCGGAAAGTGTTTCTTCCATTTATATCTTTTTTACAAAGGTAGAGTCTTTTTTATTTCATAGGTTGGTCGACTTGCGAAAACCGTTTGTATTTTCTTAAATTTGTCGCATGAACCGCTATTTCGTCTACTTGGCATACAATGGCAGCCGTTATCACGGTTGGCAACTGCAGCAAAATGCACATACCGTGCAAGCAGAGCTTAACCAAAAACTGTCTACTTTACTGTCTTATCAGGTAAACCTGACTGGTTGTGGACGTACCGACACGGGCGTGCATACCCGCATGTTTTATGCGCATTTTGATGTGGATCAGCCTATTGATGACTTGGTATACCTGACATATAAGCTAAACAGGTTTCTGCCGAGCGACATTGTAGTGTATTGGATCAAGGAGGTTTCTCTCGATTTACATAGCCGTTTTAGTGCCATAAGTCGAACTTACAGGTATTATATTTCCACCACAAAGAACCCGTTTTTAGTTGGCACAAGTATGGTTTACGATGGTAAGTTAAACTTGGATGCTATGAATAAAGCTGCCGCCATGTTGTTGTCGTATCAGGACTTTACCAGTTTTTCTAA